>JAYVCM010000023.1:0-11968 GCA_043749955.1 Limisphaerales bacterium
TGTTTCCGAACGTCCCGCGCTTCCAGGATTTCCGGCAGATGTTCGACAAGCTGGGCAAGGACATTGACGCCGTGAGCGTGGGCGTTCCCGACTTCTCGCATTTTCCCATCGCGATGCTGGCGATGTCGCTCGGCAAGCACGTCTATTGCGAAAAGCCGATGGGCCACAGCTTCCGGCAGATCGAGCTGATGATGGCGGCCGAAAAGAAATACAAGGTCGCCGCGCAGATGGGCAACCAGGGCCATTCCGAGGCCAACTATTTTCAGTTCAAAGCCTGGATCGAGGCGGGCATCATCAAGAACGTCACCAAGATCACCGCCTACATGAACAGCGCCCGCCGCTGGCACGGCATGAAAGTGGACGGCTTGCTGCCCGAGCAGCCTGTGCCGACCACGCTCGACTGGGATGTCTGGCTGACGACGGCGAAGGAACACAAATACAACAAGGGCTACATCAACGGCGACTGGCGCTCGTGGTTTGATTTCGGCAACGGCGCGCTCGGCGACTGGGGCGCGCACATCTTCGACACCGCGCACGAGTTCCTGCATCTCGGCCTGCCGACCGAAGTCGAGGCGGTGGAGCTGGACGGTTACAGCCCGTTCATTTTTCCGCAGGCTTCCACGCTCGCGTTCCGGTTTCCCGCACGCGGCACGATGCCGCCCTTGGAACTCACCTGGTATGACGGCCAGGAAAATCTGCCGCCGTTGCCGGACAACCTCGGCGAGGCCGTGGTGGACGCCAACATTCCGCCGCCCTCGACCGGCACGATTGACACCAAGAAACGTCCGCCGGGCAAAGTCATCTACGGCGAAGGCCTGACGTTCAAGGGCGGTTCACACGCCACGACGCTGAAAATCATTCCCGAAGCGAAGGCGAAGGACATGGAATCCAAACTGCCTAAAGTGCCGAAGAGTCCGTCGAATCATTGGGCGAACTTTTTGAAAACTGTCAAGGGCGAGGAGAAATGCCGCTCCTCGTTCGCCGTGGCCGGGCCGCTGTGCCAGGCGATGGCGCTCGGCGTCATCGCGCAGCGCGTGGACGCGAAGCTGGCGTTCGATCCCGCCACGAAGCAGATCACCAACCACAAGCTCGCCAACGTGCTGCTCGCCGGCGTGCCGCCGCGCAAGGATTGGGAGCAGTTTTACAAGCTGTAAGCTGCGGTCTAAAAATGTGGCGGCGGGCATCTTGCCTGCCGTAGAGGGCGGCTTCCAGCCGCCCGGGAAAAAGCGTCCACACTTCGAACGTCATGGAAATTTTTTGCGCATTTGGCTTTGCGTGAGGTTTTTTCCGCCGGGCTGGAAGCCACGGCTCTACGTCAGCCAAGATGGCCGACGCTACGGTCTTGACCGGCTCCAAGCTCGCCCCGCACGCCAAAGCTGCGTGACAATTTCACTTGGCCGCGGACGCCGCTTTCACTAAATTGCCGTCATGTCCGAAATCGCCAAATTCGTCAACCACGGTGCGGCCACCATCACGCCCGCGCTGGCGGGTAATGTTTTGCGCCATCTGCCGCAATGGAAACTCGAGTTCACGCAGATCAGCGCGCCGAAATTTCCGCACCTCGTGAACCAGCTCGAATTTCTCGCCGACGCCGTGGAGGACGCCACCGAGGGCGCCTACAAGGAGCTGCCGTATGTTGCCGTGGCGCAGGCGGTCTTCGCGCTGCTCTACGCGCACAAAAAAATGGGCATCATCCCCGACGGCGTTTTGGAACTGGGCGGCGCGGACAATTCCAGCGTCGTGCGCGCCGTGCTGATCCAGAACGAAAAGGCCTTCGCCCTCTATGCCGGCAAGCAGGGCGTGGACTGGCGCAAGATCACCAGCCAGCCGTAAAAAAATCGCCGCCGGTCTGCGGGTGGACGTTTCATTTGCCGGGGCGCAGGACCGGCGTCGCGCCTGTCTCCATTTAATTTCATTTCACAAATTTAGAAACCGGCGCGACGCCTGTCCTACGCAAAATGTTTAAACTCCTCAAAACCGATTCGCACACCAAGGCACGGCTTGGCCGGTTGACCACCGCGCACGGCGTCATCGAAACGCCTGTGTTCATGCCCGTCGGCACGCAGGCCAGTGTCAAGGCGCTCGACCCGCGCGAACTCCATGAGATGGGCACGCAGATCATCCTCGGCAACACCTACCATCTCAACCTGCGGCCCGGCCTCGAGGTCATGCGCGCCGCTGGTGGCTTGCACAAGTTCATGAATTGGGACAAGCCGATCCTCACCGACAGCGGCGGCTTTCAAGTTTTCAGTCTCGCAAAAATTCGCAAAGTGAAAGAACACGGCGTGGAATTCCGTTCGCACCTTGACGGCTCGCTGCTGTTCATCGGCCCGAAGGAATCCATGGAAATCCAGCGCGTGCTCGGCTCGGACATCGCGATGGTGTTCGACGAATGTCCGCCGCACGACGCGCCCGCCAAGGAACAGCGCCTTGCCGTCGAACGCACCATCCGCTGGGCGCGCGAATGTCGCGAGCAGCCGCGCGCCGAGGGCCAGAAAGTTTTCGGCATCGTGCAGGGCGGCAGTGACGCCGCGTTGCGCGAGCAATGCGCGAAGGCTTTGGTTGAAATGGAATTTGACGGCTACGCCATCGGCGGCGTGAGCGTGGGCGAACCCGAACCGGAGATGATGCGCGCCATTGAACTGGCCGAGCCGCATCTGCCCGCGTCCAAGGCGCGTTACGCGATGGGCCTCGGCACGCCCGCGCAGATGGTGGAGCTGATCGCGCGCGGCGTGGACATGTTCGACTGCGTGCTGCCCACGCGCATCGCGCGCACCGGCACGGCGGTCACGCACACCGGCGCGTTTGGTCTCAAGGGCGCGTCTTACAAGACCGATTTCGGCCCGATCGAGGAAGGCTGCGAATGTTACGCGTGCCGCACGTTCACGCGCGCGTATCTGCGCCACCTGCTGCGAGCGAATGAAATTCTCGGCCTGCGCATGGTGAGCGTCCACAACTCGCATCTGTATCTGAAAGTGATGACCGAAGTGCGCGCGGCGATCGCGGCGGGGACGTTCGCGGATTACCACCGCAACTTCATCGCCAGCTACAAGCCGTCACAAAAAATCCTGGCCGCGCGGAAAGCGGCCAGTGATGAGCGGTGAAATTTATTTAGCCACTGATTGAACACAGATGAAATACGGATTGGAAAGGCTGGACACAAACTTGATGGCAAAATAAAGTCGCAACGTGGAACAAGACGACCAATCGAAAAGAGTTTTGGACGATCAACGTGAGCAGTTTCAACCGCTCGCAGTTAAATTTCGTCGACGCGGATGCATATTTACAGGTTTTATAATTACGGGCCTTTTATCACTCGGTGTTGATTCATTTGGAGGTTCCAAGTCGGGTTGGTTTATCGCTTTGTTCGCAACTTGTATCTTATCCGCGTTAATAACTGGATTTTTCTTTTTGCCAAAATTGCGCTGTCCAAAATGTTCTGCTGATACTGCACTCGGACCTGATTTTTATTGCCCAGAATGTGGTGGTTCTCGTTTATCCAAATTTAACTTCTTTTTTGGTAGGAAATGCAGCGATTGCGGAAAGTCACTTAGAAATGGTAGAGGCAGAAATTATCAAATTCATAATTGCCAAAACTGTGGCGCATATTTGCATGAAAAAGGTTTGTAAGTTCTTTTGTGTATTTTCATCTATGCCTATCCGCAGCTAAACAATTTGCCCTGCGCTTTTGGATGTGGCACTGTGCAGCCATGAACTCTTTACTGGAGCGCATCACCATCCAGCCGGACATCTGCCACGGCAAGCCGGTCATTCGCGGCCTGCGTTACCCGGTGGAGTCGGTGCTGGAATACCTCGCGGCGGGCGACTCGTTTGAGGACGTGCTGAAGGAATTTCCCGACCTCGAACGCCAGGATTTGCTGGCGTGCCTGGAATTCGCGGCGCGGTCGCTCAAGGTCAAAAGCCAGCATCTCGTCCTGGCATGAAATTTCTGGTGGATGCGCATTTGCCGCCCGGCTTGTGCGGATTATTGCAAGCCGCCGGTCACGACGCCCGCCACACGCTCCAGCTTCCGGCGAAAAATCTCACGACGGACAAAGTCATCAACACTTTGTCGGCAGCGGAAAAACTCGTGGTGATTTCCAAGGACACGGACTTTTATTATTCGCATCTGTTGCGGCAGGAACCCTACAAACTGGTGCTGGTGCGCACGGGCAACATCGGCATCCGGGAATTGAAAGAATTGTTCGCGCGGAATCTGCCGGTGATTGAGGAAGCTTTGAAAACCCACTCGCTCGTGGAACTGGATCGTTTGGAAGTGCGCGTGGTGGTTTGAGAATGATTCGTGCAGCTAAAAAATTTGCCCTGCGCTTTTGGATGTGGCACTGTCTAGCCATGAACAAACCAAAAATTGTTGCCTATTTGAAACCGAGCTGCGGCTGGAGCATGGGCGTCCGCGCCGTCCTCAAAAAATACGACCTGCCCTTCGAGGACCGCGACATCATCAACGACCCCATCCAGCGCCAGGAAATGATCGAAAAGAGCGGCCAGATGATGAGCCCGTGCGTGGAGATCAACGGCCAGATGCTGCCCGACATCAGCGGCGAGGAAGTCGAAGCCTGGATGCTCGCAAACAACGTCGTGACGCCCAACGACCGCACGCCGGACGCGCCGATCAACCAGCCCTGCGCCCACGAAATGCCGCAGAGCAAGCCGTTGCATTTTGCGCCCCGTTAACAAATTCCAAATCACACCAGCCGCGCGGAACCATCCGCGCGGCTTGTTTGTTTGTAGGAGACGACGTGAGGAGTCTCTATTCAAATCAAACACGGCGAATGAGACTCCTCACGTCGTCCCCTACAGGAAATAGAATTGAAACTGCGCGTCCGCTCGCCCAACTTGATGCCCATGCAAATCGTTTCTTCCATCACTGCGATGCAACGGCTCGCCAGAAAGTGGCGGCGCGCAAACACGCGCATCGGCTTCGTGCCGACGATGGGTTTTCTGCACGCCGGTCATTTGAGCCTTGTCCGCGAGGCGCGCAAACGCGTTGGCAAACGCGGCGTTGTGGTCGTCAGCATCTACGTCAACCCCGCGCAGTTTGCGCCGACGGAAGACCTCGCCAAGTATCCGCGCGATTTGAAACGCGATTTGAAACTGCTGAGGGAACTCGGCACGGATGTGGTCTTCACACCCGGCGATGCGGAAATGTATCCCGGCGGCAGTGGCACCTACGTCGTCGAAGAAAGATTGTCGCGCACGATGGAAGGGGCATCGCGCCCCACGCATTTTCGCGGCGTGACGACGGTGGTGGCCAAGCTGTTCAACCTCGTGCTGCCGGACGTGGCGGTGTTCGGGCAAAAAGATTTCCAGCAGGCGGCGGTCATCAAACGCATGGTGGCGGATTTGAATTTTCCCGTGCGCATCATTGTCGCGCCGACGTTGCGCGAACGCGACGGGTTGGCGATGAGTTCGCGCAACAAGTATCTCGATGCGGAGCAGCGCGCGCAGGCGGTGATTCTTTACCACGCGTTGCAAGCGGCGAAGGCGGCGGTGAAAAAGAAATCCATTTCCGCTGCGCGCTTGAAGGCTGACCTGAAAGAATTCATCACCGCCGCCCCGCTGGCGCGGCTGGACTACGTTGAATTTTTTGACCCGGAAACGTTGCAGCCGGTGTCGCAGGTGAAGCGCGGAACGCAGATGGCGCTGGCGGTTTTCTTCGGCAAGACGCGGTTGATTGATAATGCAAAGCTTTGATTTACCTAGCCGGAATGATGAGCGGAATCGCCTGCCGTTCAAACCGTCGGTAAATGCGAAAATCAGAATCCAAGGTAATCAACTGGCATTCGCGTTTTTCCTCGGTCATGGCCACGAGGCAGGCGTCCACAAAATCCATCGGCGTGTCGGCGTATTTTTTCATCAGCGACAGCACGCGGTCGAGGCTGGATTCCAGATCGAAGCGGACGGTGATGACTTCCCGTTCCATCAACTCCAGCACGCCCCAAGGTTGAACCCCGGAATCCAACAGCAGATGGGTCGCCTCGGAAATGGCGCCCTCGCAGGTGATGAGCGGGCCGGACAAATGGGACAATTGCTCGGTCGCCCATTTATGGTATTCGTTGGAGCGGTCAAGCAGCGCCACCAGCGGGCCGGTGTCAATCAGGAGCGTTTCCATGAGCCAAGGCTTTTCACACCGAATGTTTTCAGATGCCGTTTATGGCTCGAATCTTTTCTGCCGCTGGCGTATTTGCCCACGAGGTCGCCGGCGCGGTCGAGCAGGCTTTCAAATTTCTTTTCGCCATTCAACTGCGCCACCAAGGCCTGCCGGACGATTTCGGATTTGGGGCGGTTCAGGGCGCGCGCCCGGCGGTTCAGGCGTTCAGCTAGTTCATCGGGAACTTTCAGGGTCAACGTTTGCATGAGAAATTGGTAACACCGGATTGCCGGATTGACAACACCAATTTTCCCTTCGCGTCTTCGCGCCTTTGCGTTAATTTTCCCATCCAGTGAAACAATTCGACTACCTCATTCTCGGCAGCGGCATCGCGGGGTTGACCTTTGCGTTGTCGGTCGCGCCGCGCGGTCGCGTGGCGATTGTCACGAAGAAAGACCGCGCGGAGTCGAACACGAACTATGCGCAGGGCGGCATCGCGTCGGTGACGAGCAAGACGGATTCTTTCGAGTCGCACGTTCAGGATACGCTCACGGCGGGCGCGGGATTGTGCAAGGAGAGCGTTGTTCGCACGATTGTCGAGGAGGGGCCGGCGCGCATCGCGGAGCTGATTGCGCTGGGCATGAAATTTTCCGAAAGCGATGCGCCAAGCGAAGACGGCGGCAAACAACTGGATCTCGGCCGCGAAGGCGGACATTCCGAGCGGCGCATTCTGCACGCGAAGGATGTGACGGGGCGCGAGATTGAACGCGCGTTGCTGGCGGCGGTGGCGGCGCAGCCGAACATCAAGGTTTTTGAGAATCACCTGGCGATTGATTTGATCACGAGCCAGAAGCTCGGTTACGTCGGCGAGAACAGTTGCCTTGGCGCGTATGTGTTCGATAAAAAATCCGGCCGCGTGGAAACGTTTTCCGCGCCGGTGACGATTCTGGCGACGGGCGGCTGCGGCAAGGTTTATCTCTACACGACGAATCCCGACATCGCGACCGGCGACGGCGTGGCGATGGCCTATCGCGCGGGCGCGAGCATTGCAAACATGGAGTTTGTGCAGTTCCATCCGACGTGCCTGTATCATCCGAAGGCGAAATCATTTCTCATCAGCGAAGCGGTGCGCGGCGAGGGCGGCATTTTGAAAACGCTCGACGGGCGCGAATTCATGGACGCATTTCACCCAATGAAATCGCTGGCGCCGCGCGACATCGTGGCGCGGGCGATTGACAGCGAGATGAAAAAATCCGGCGCGGACTGCGTGCTGCTCGACATCACGCACAAGCCGGCGAAGTTCATCATCGAACGGTTTCCGAACATCTACCAAACGTGTCTGCGCTACGGCATAGACATCACGAAGGAGCCGATTCCCGTGGTGCCAGCGGCGCATTACCAGTGCGGCGGCGTGGTGACGAACGTGGACGGCGAGACGGACATCGCCGGGCTTTACGCCGTGGGCGAGGTGGCCTGCACGGGCCTGCACGGCGCGAACCGGCTGGCGAGCAATTCGCTTTTGGAGGCGCTCGTCTGTGCGCATCGGGCGGCGGCGAAGGTGGCGTCAGGCAGCTTGCCTGACGTAGAGGGCGGCATCCTGCCGCCCGGAAAAAACGTTGCCGTTCCGGGCGCGTCAGAAAAATTCAGTGGGGCTGTTTTCATGCCCACGCCTTTTCCGCCGGGCTGGAAGCCCGGCTCTACGTCAGGCAAGATGCCTGACGCTACGTTTACCATCCCGCTCTGGCAGTCCGGCAACGCGACGAACGCGGATGAACTCGTCGTCGTCTCGCACAACTGGGACGAGATCCGGCGGCTGATGTGGGATTACGTCGGGATTGTGCGCACGAACAAGCGGTTGCAGCGCGCGCAAAAACGCATCGCGAATCTGCAGGAGGAGATTCACGACTACTACTGGAATTTCAACGTGACGGGCGACCTGCTGGAGTTGCGCAACATCGCGACGGTGGCGGAGCTAATCGTGCGCTGTGCGTTGATGCGGCCCGAAAGCCGCGGGCTGAACTACAACCTGGATTTTCCGGACTTGAATCCAGAGTGGTCGCAGCGCGACAGCGTGGTGCGGCGGGGGAACTGATGTGGCGTCAGGCATCTTGCCTGACGTAGAGGGTGGCTTCCAGCCGCCCGGAAAAAACGTCACAAACTCCGAGCGACTTCAACATACTTCGAGCGCTGCCGATGTTACTGCGTCCGTTCCGCCGGGCTGGAAGCCCGGCTCTACGGCAGGCAAGGATGCCTGCCGCTACACCGTTACGGAAGCTGCAGCCGGTAGAAACCCTGCGGCCAGTTTTGATCCAGCGCGTTGGTGAAGGAGAAGTTTCCGCCGGCATCAAACTGGTTGGTCAGCAGGACCGTCCAGTTGGCGACGGGCGCGGTGAGGTTCGTCGAGCCGAGGAGGTAAAACGGCGCGCTGCCCACGCCGCTGCTGCCGCTGAACGTCAGGTTGGTTTCTGAAATGGAAATTGCGCCGATGACCGGTCGCGTCCACGTCACGACTGACAAAGTTCCATTCGTGATCAATCCGTTCGTGACCCAGCCGAGGCCGAAGGGCAGGGGAGGCAATGTGATTTTGGCGAACGTGCCGTTGAAACTTGCGGCGGTGAACAGGGTGAAACTGCTGCCGGACGCGGGCGGGGTTGCGCCGAGGTTCGTGACGATGAGCGTGCCGCCGTTCGTGAGCGCGCCGGAAATGATGGCGGCATCGGCCTCCAGCGTGTCGCGGTTGATCTCAAAAATGTTCGTGCTGCCCGCCGCGAGCGTGAGCGCGTTGCTGAACGTCAGCGTGCCGATGGAATTGCCGGGCGCGAGCGTCGCGCCGCTGGCGATGGTGGTTGCGCCGCCAATGCCGCCGTTGCCGCCGAGCTTGCCGCCCTTCACGTTCACGTTTCCCGCGAGGCTGCCGTTCACGAGCAGCGTGCCGTTGCTCAACGTCGTGCCGCCGGTGTGCGTGTTCGCGCCGGACAATTCCAAAGTGCCGCCGCCGGTTTTGGTGAAGCTGTTCGTGCCGCTGATGAAGCCGGCAAAGGTCGTGGAAGAATTATTTCCGCCCGCGATGAGCGAAGCGGAAGTCAACCGCACTTCGCTCCCCGCCGCGCCTGCAAGCGAGCCGACGGTTTGCGTCCCGCCGTTTTGCAGATCGAGGATTCCCGTCGCGCCGCTCAAGTTCACGGCGGTGTTCGGCGGGAGCGCGGAATTCAACCCGGCGTCCGGGCCGTTGGTGTGGAGCGTTTGCAATTCGGCGGCGGAGAGCGCGCGGCTCCAGAGGCGGACTTCGTTGTAGCTCGCGCTCGCGGTGTTGTCGCCGGTGTATTCGGAACGGCCGAGCCAGCAGTTCGTGTTGACGAAGGCGGCGAGTGTGTTCGCGGAATTGGTTGTGCCGCGCGCCGCGCCGAACGTGCTGTTGGTGGATGCGGCGCGATACCACGTCACCCGCGTCGTGCCGCCCGCGCCCGCGCCGGGTTCGATGACCAGCGCGATATGAAATTCCGTGCCGAGTGTGTAAGGCTGGCAGGTGTTGTCCGCAGTCGAGGTGGAACTGTCCTTCCATTCCACGCGGTCGGTGGTGAGCGTGGTTCCCTGCGACCAGGCCATCAGAAAATTTTCCGTGGTGGACGCGCCAAAATCAAAAATGCGCGCCCAGGTCTGCGCCGCGTTTTGCGTGGCCCAGATTTCCAGCGTCACCGGCGCGGTGGTGTTCGGAAATAAATTTTGTCCGAGGCTGATGTAATCGCTCGTAGTCCGCGTGCCGCCCGCGAGCGTCACGGAAGTTGCGCTCTGTGTCACATTGTTCGCGCCCACGTCCACGATGCTCGCCGGGCTGTTGCCGGCAGAATCCGCGAGGCTGTTGTTGAAACTCCAGCGATGCGCGAGGCCCGCACCGAGGCCGAGCAAGCGCAGCGTGCCGTCCGAAATCGTTGTCGCGCCGGTGTAGCCGTTCGTGGTCATCAGCGTGAACGTGCCGCCGCCGGATTTCACCAAACCATTGGTGCCATTGATTGAACCGCTGCCGGACAAAACAAAATCCTTCGCGGCGTTGATGCTGAACGAGCCGGGCGCGACGGCCGCCTGCAAAACGACTGGCACATTGTTCGAGCCAACGTCGGTGAAGTTCACGAAGTCGCCATTGGTGAAATACGCGGCGGCGTTGCCGGCATCGAGCCAGTTGGCCGTGCCGTTGATGTCCCAGGTGTTCACGCTGCCGTCGCCTTTCCAGACGAGCGTCTTCGGGCCGGTGGGCACGCCGTTGGAAATCACCACGGCAATCGCGCCGCTCGTCGTCAGCGCGCTCGTGTCCCAGATGAGACCGGCGTTGAGCGCGGGCAAAATTTTAGTGGCGAAGATTCCCGCGTAGGCCGCGCCGTTGAAAATTTTGAAGCTGTCGCCGTTCGCGAGCGTGCCGGCGAGATTCGTCACTGACAGCGTGCCGCCGTAAGTCACCGTGCCGCTGGCGTTCACCAAATCCTTCGTGCCGGCGGTGCGGTTGATTTCGATGAAGGCCGTGCCGCTGTTGGCGAGCGTGACGTTGTTGCTAAACGTCAGCGTGCCGATGGCGTTCACACCGGGCGAAATTTTTCCGCTCACCGTCGTCGCGCCGCCAAGGACACCCGTGCCGCCGAGCGTGCCGGACGCGCCGACAGACACCGCGCCGGATGCGGGCGCGGCGTTGCCGTTGACGAACAGCGCGCCCGCGCTCACGGTGGTCGTGCCGCTGTGGCTGATGTTCGTGCCGGTCCACGTCCAGGTGCCGGTGCCGACCTTGGTGAGATTGATGGCGTTGTAAGTGTTGCCGCCAAACGTGGCGGACGTGTTGAGGCCGCCGACGCTCCACGTGCCGGTGAGTCCACCGCTGCCGCCGGACGCGGAGATGTTGCAGCCGAGGTCGCCGGAAAGTTCGCCGATGGAAATCGTGGTGCCGGTGCTGACGCGGTTTTGCATGCTGACGAGCTGCTGCAAATTTATTTTAGCATTCGGAAACCCGGCGGCGTTGGCGATGCGGAAATCACCGCCGCGATCGGAAGCCGTGCTGGCGTTCAAGTCCGTGGTGACATAAAGCTGGCCGCTGAACGTGGACCAGTTGCCGGTGATGTCGGCGCGGATGTAGGGCGTCCACATCGTCAGTGTGCCGCTGCCGCTGCCGCTGCCCGCGAGCACGCAGCGCCAGTCGAGATTGAGATAATTCACCGAGTTCGTCGCCGCGACTAGATTCCAGCTCGAAGTCTGCGTCGTGTTGTTGTCAATGAACATGGTGACGGTGGCGCCGTCGAGAATGACCGTGGGCGTGCCGGGACCGAAGCCGCCGGTGTTCGCGGCATCGCCGCCAAGGGAAACGCTGCCGCCCTTGATGATGGTCGTGCCGGAATACGTGTTCGCGGCGGTAAAAGCCAGATTGCCCGGACCGAGTTTTTGAAATGCGCTGGTGCCGGTCAGCACGCCGAGCAGCGTGAACTGATCCGTGCCGTTCACCACGTCAATCGTGTTCGTGCCGCCGGAAATCGTGATGCCGCGATCCGTGTAACATTCGCCGAGGATGCGGAGCGTGGAGCTGCCGGTGATGACGAGGTTGGTGGGGCTGCTGTTTGGCGCGCTGCCGAGCGAACTCGGAAAGCCCACGCCATCCAGTTCCGCGACGGCGAGCGTGCCGCCGCCAGCGATCACGGTGCGTCCGGTGAAAGTGTGGTTGATGCCGCTGACGGTGAGCGTGCCGGTGTTGGATTTCAGGAGGCCGCCCACGCCCATGAGCTGCCCCGCGCCGGTGAGCGTGTAATTCGTCGGGCTGTCCACGACGAGGTTCGAGATGATGAGCGCGCCGGCAAGATTCACCGTGAGGTTGGACGCGCCGAC
>JAYVCM010000024.1:0-9021 GCA_043749955.1 Limisphaerales bacterium
CAAGGCGGCCAACTGCGCGTCGGACAGCCAGCGGAACTTCGTCACGTCGGCGACGTTCAACGAGAGCGGTTCGGCCTGAACCGCCGCCGCCAGCTCGACGTTGATGCTGGCGAAAGCCTCGGGGGCGGCGGCGGATGATTTGAAAACCCATGACAGAACCAGCAGCCCGGCAGAAACCCATTTTAGATTTTTCATTTTGTTCCCTTCTCTTCGCGAACCCAGTCAACGGAACTAAATGGGCGCGGACTCAACGCACCCTGTCCTAGGCACCGCGAAGCGCCTTTCCCAGAAGCACGCCAAGCCGCGCCGAGTGGCGGCTTGGTTCTGGGGGGCATTGGGAAATTCGCGGTTTCAGGACAGCCCCGTAGCCAAAAGCCACGAAAATTTGTTTTTAGTTTTTTACATTTGTTTTGATACGTCTGTCCAACGGCTTTGGTTCTACGGCCTGCACTGAAAATTCGCAAGACTTTTTCCAGCGAGTCCACCGCCGCATAACAAGTTTGACTCGCCGTGCGGGGGAAATTAAGCTGCCGCCAATGCTGGCTGCTGAAACCAATGTCGCGGGTGCCAATCCCGCCCACGCTTCGAGGTCCGACTCCGCCCGTTCCTGGAAAAAAATCGTGGAACCGGTGGAGCCGTTTCTTCAGGCGGTGACGGACCAGCTCGTGCGGCAGGCGCGCGAGTTTGATCCGCAAATCGTGCCCTATGCCGAGCACGCGTTGAACAACGCGGGCAAGCATCTCCGGCCCACGCTCGTCGCGCTGGCGGCGGGCTGTTTCGGCCAGCCCAACGAAGCCCACGTCAAGGCGGCGGTCATCATCGAGATGGTCCACCTCGCCACGCTCGTCCACGACGACGTGATGGACGAGGCCGAGATCCGCCGCGGCAGCCCGACGGTCGCGGCCAAGTGGGGAAATGAAATCGCCGTGCTGTTCGGCGACTGTCTGTTCGCGCAGGCGTTGAAGCTCGCCGCCAGTTTTCCGACGCCGGAAGTGTGCCGCGCCGTTTCCATCGCGACGAACACAGTTTGTTCCGGCGAAATTTTGCAGACGCAGCAGCGGCGGAACTTTGCGGCGTCGCGCCGGGATTATTTCCGCGTGATCGAGATGAAGACGGGCGAGCTGTTCACGTTGTCGTGCGATCTCGCGGCGTTGTTGAGCGGGGCGACGGTGGAGCAGCGCAACGCGTTGAAGGAATTTGGCGCGGCGGTCGGCGCGGCCTATCAGGTGTATGACGACTGCGTGGATTTGTTCGGCTCGGAAGCGGACGCGGGCAAGTCGCTCGGCACGGATCTGGCGAAGGGAAAATTGACATGGCCGCTGCTGCTGGCGTGGGAACGCGCGAGCGCGGGTGACCGGACAAACCTGGAAGGCTGGATTCAAAACTGGCGGCCGGAAAATTTTGCGGGCGTGAACGCGTTGCTGGCGAAATACGACACCTTCGAGCCGTCGGTGCAGGAGATCGGGCGGTTTCTGGAGGAGGCGCGGCGGGCGTTGCGGGTGCTGCCGTCGTCGCCGGGCAAGGACGGGCTGCTGGAGCTGACGGATTTTCTCGCGCAACAAACCAATGTCCTGGCGGTTCAATGATTATGTCTGAACCCGCTGCCATGCCAGATGCCAACACGCCGACCGGGATGCTGGAGGGCGACCTCGTCAAACGCGCGCGGCGCGGCGACCTGGCCGCCTATGACGAACTGGTGAAGCGCTATCAGCAGCGCATCTACGCGACGATCTACCACATGACCTCGAACCACGAGGACGCGAACGACCTGGCGCAGGAGGCGTTCATCAAGGCGTTCTCGGCGCTGAAATCGTTCAAGGGCGGCTCGACTTTTTACACCTGGCTCTACCGCATCGCGGTCAACAAGACGATCAATTTTCTCAAGCAGCGGAAGAATAAATTCCACATGAGCCTGAACGACCTCGACTTCAGCGTGGAGAACGACCCGGACCTGGTGGCGTTGATTTCGCACAAAACGCCGCTCCGGGAGGCGGGTTTGTCGGAGCTGCAAAAAAAATTGAACGAGGCGTTGCTCAAGCTGTCAGAACCTCACAGAATGGTCGTGGTGTTGCATGACGTGCAGGGGATGTCGCACGACGAGATCGGGGAGATCATGGGTTGCAACATCGGGACGGTGCGCTCGCGGTTGTTTTACGCGCGCCAACAAATGCAGGGCCACTTGGCCGAATACATCAAGCCAGCATGAACGAGAACGAACACAATCATTTTCACGATTTGAAACGGCTGTTGAAACTCAAACAGCACGAAGTCCCTCCGCCGGGATTTTTCAACGATTTCTCCAGCGAAGTCGTCTCGCGCATCCGCGCGGGCGAGTCGCTCGGCGGGGCAACCTTCGCCGAACGTCTTCAGGACACGGCTCCGTGGCTGATCAATTTCATCCGGCTCTTTGAAGCGCGGCCCGGACTGGTCGGCGGCGTGGCCACCAGCCTTTGCCTGCTGCTCGTCATGGGCGTGGTGCTGGCGGAGCAGGCGGATTCCGGCTCCAAGACCGTTTTGACGGACAATTCCCAGCCCGGTGAATCGCTCGCCCTCGCTTCCAGCGCAGGTGCAACCTCGGTAAGCGACCCGCTGCTGGCTTCCTCGGGCATCGCTCTTAGCACCAATCCCGTGACGAGCCTCCAGCCCGTCGCCAGTTCCTTCGGCCAGCCGAACGCCGGCGCGCTCTTTCAGCCCGCGGGCTTTGCGCCGGCGCATTGACCAAAAAATCAAGCCGATTTGCGCGGTGAACGCTTGAAACGTCACCGCGCTTTTCATTTAATTCCGCCAGTGCCAACCAAAGTCATCGCTGTCGCCAACCAAAAAGGCGGGGTGGGAAAAACCACCACGTCCGTCAACCTCGCCGCCTGTCTCGCGGCTGCCGGCCAGCGCGTGCTGCTGTTTGATCTCGACCCGCAGGCCAACGCGACCAGCGGCGTCGGCCTGGAAAAAATTGAAGGCGCGAGCGCCTATCACGTTCTGCTCGGCGACGGCGGCCTGCTTGAAAAAATCAAACCCACGGCTTACGCACGGCTCGAAGTCGTGCCGAGCGAAGTGGATTTGTGCGCCGCCGACATCGAGCTTTCGCGCCTGGAAAACCATCTGCAACGCCTCGCGCTCGCGCTCCAGCCGGTGCTGGCCAGCGGACGATTTGACGTGGTGCTGATTGACTGCCCGCCGTCATTGGGGATTCTCACGCTCAACGCCTTCACCGCGTGCGACGGCATTCTCGTGCCGCTGCAATGCGAGTATTACGCGCTCGAAGGCATCTCGATGATGACCCGCGTCATCGGCCAGTTGCTCGCCGCGAACGTCAATCCGCGCCTGGAAATTTTTGGCGTGGTGATGACGATGTTTGATGGCCGGACAAAACTTTGCAATGAAGTCGTCGGCGAAGTCCGCAACCAGCTCGGCGAAAAAGTTTTTGAGACGGTCATCCCGCGCACGACCAAGCTCGCCGAGGCGCCGAGCTTCGGCCAGCCGATCATGTATTACGACAAATACAGTTCCGGCGCCGCCGCCTACGACGTGCTCGCGCAGGAAGTGATTGCCCGTTTGTCCGCGATTTAATAACTTCTCCGCACTTAAATTTTATGGCCAAAGAAATTCTCGAAATGCTCGTCGAATCGGCAACGATGGAACTGCCCGACACCAAAACGCTCAAGCTCAAATGGCCCGACGGCCACAATCCCGAATTCAAGACGGGCCAGTTCATCACGCTCTACTGGCCCGACACCACGAACTACAAGCGCGCCTATTCGCTCTCGTCCTGCGCGCTGGACCGCGGCGCCTACGAGGTCACCATCAAGCGCGACGGCAAGATGGGCACGCGCATCGTGGACTGGGCGAAGGCCGGTGATAAAATGTTTGTCATCCCGCCCGTCGGAAAATTTCTGCCGGTCTATGAGCCGGACAAGCACCTCGTCTGCATCGCGGGCGGTTCGGGCGTGACGCCGTTCCGCGCCTACGCGCGCGAAGCCACGCGGCGAAAACTGGAAACCAAAATCACCGTGCTTTACAGCGTGCGCCAGCCGAAGGACATCATCTTCAACACGGAATTCCGCCAATTGGAGCAGGAGAATCCGAACTTCAAATTTCTCGTCACCTGCACGCGCGCGACGCCGGAAGACAACTGGACCGGCCGTAACGGACGCATCACGCCGGAATGGGTCAAGGAAATCGCGCATGATCTGCCCAACACCGTTTTCTACGCCTGCGGGCCGAACGCGCTCGTGGAATTCGCCGAACATCTCGTCCTCCACGGCCTCGGCATGCCGAAGGAGCAGATGAAGACGGAGAAGTGGGGATGAAATTAATCACGGATGGTCACAGATACACGCGGATTTTTTTGAAGCGAATCGTGCAACAGTTTTTTTATCCGTGTCCATCCATGTCCATCCGTGGTTGAATAAATTATGTTGAAACGCACCGCACTTTTTTCCGCGCACCAGAAACTCGGCGCGAAGCTGATTGATTTTGGCGGCTGGGAAATGCCGGTGCAATACACCAGCATCACGGACGAACATCTCGCCGTCCGCAATGCCGCCGGCATTTTCGACATCTCGCACATGGGCGAAGTCACCGTCAGCGGCGCGGGCGCAGAGGCGTTTTTGAATTCCGTCCTCACCAACGACCTCCGCAAACTTGCGTCCGGTGAAGGCCAATACACCTTGATGTGCAACGAACGCGGCGGCGTAGTGGACGACCTTTACGCCTACAAACTTTCCGGAGGCGTTTATTTTCTCATTATCAACGCCTCGCGCATCGAGGCGGATGTCGCGTGGCTGCAAGGGCAGGCCGCCGCATTTTCCGGCGAACTCAAGCTCACCGACGCCTCGCACAATTACGCCGCCATCGCCGCGCAAGGCCCGCGCGTGCAGGAATTCATCAATGCCGTGATTCCCGGCGCATCCGTTTCGGCGATGCGCGTGAATGCCGTGACCGACCTGAAGAAAAATCAGATTGGTGGCTTCAAATTTGAAAACCAGAGCGTCCTGGTCTCTCGCACCGGCTACACGGGCGAAGACGGGTTTGAAATCGTCGGCAGCGACGAATCCATCCAGCACTTGTGGGACAAGATTATTTCCGCCGGCCAGCCGTTCGGTTTGAAACCCGCCGGCCTCGGCGCGCGCGACACGCTGCGCACGGAAGTCTGCTATCCGCTTTACGGCCACGAATTGGATGAGCACACCACGCCCATCGAGGCGGGCGTCGGATTTTTTGTCTCGCTCGACAAAGGTGAATTCAACGGCCGCTTCGTTCTCGCCGAACAAAAAGCCAATGGCACGAAGAAGAAATGCGTCGCGTTCAAGATGACGGACAAATCCGCGCCGCCGCGTCCGCATTATCCCATCTGGGCGAACGGCGCGGGCGTTGGCGAAGTGGTGAGCGGCACGCAAAGCCCGTCGCTGAACCTTGGCATCGGCATGGGCTATGTGCCGGTGGAATTTGCGAAGGCGGGCACGGCGATTGAAATCGAAATCCGCGGCAAACGCTTCGGCGCGCAGGTCGTGGCGAAACCAATTTATCGGAAAGCCGGTTAAGCCCGAAATCCGAGATCCGACAGAAATCCGAAGCCCAAAGCCGAAAAACTTCCGCGCGGCGGCAAAGACGGCAGCACTTAACCTGACGGAGCCACCCACGGATTTCGGCCGTCGGATTTCGGGCTTCTTTCAGATTTCGGAATTAAGTTTCCGTGAGACGGGACACTGATCGGAACCAAAAAAAATTTGGCGGAAAAATTGGTGCCAAAAAACAAGGTCCCAATAATTCCGCCCACATTTTTCAGCCAGACACGGTTCTCCGTTTTGGAATCAGGCCGAACCAGCCTCAACATTGTTTTCCAAACCACCGCGAGCGTTTCAGCGCCAGCAGCCCCACGGCTAGGCCCGCCAAAGCGCCGACCGACGGTTCCGGTGTGGGCACCAAGTTCACGTGCGAAGACGAATCCGAAGGAATCCAAGACTGGCCTCCGTCCACGGACAATTCCGTGAACACGTCGAAGAAGCTGTCTATGCGGAACTGCCCGCCGCCAATGTCGGTGATGGTGGTCTGACCGGTGGATGCCAGCGTGGGACTCTCGCGAATCATGAAAGGCCCGTAAAAGGCGCTGGAGCCCGACAGGTTCATGGCCAGCATCTCCGTGTTGAATGTGCCGGTCGTGTTTCCAATTAGGCCGAATACCTCCACCGTCACCGGCCCGGTGGCGTTCATGTTGTTGTCAATCGGGCCGCCGTTGGCCGAGATCATCCCGACCAATTGCGAGTTGAAGTTTTCAATTTCATTCGGCCCACTTGGTGTTCTAACCACCGGGCCGAAGGCTCGGTGTTCTATGTTGTCCAGCACCACCACCAGACCGGGGCCGTGATATGTGGTATGAACATTATTCGGTGTCAGATAGACACCGGTAGGGTAAAGCACCGGCAGGCTTGAATCGGAGGTCACTACTTGGGCGCGGGCCGCCGTGGCGAGCGCCAGCACGACGAACATCGCTGCGGTTGCGAGTGTGAAACGGTTGAAGATAGTTTTTGTTTTCATAATGTTTTGCCTTTGATTGAAGTGCTACTTTCGTAGAGCATTTCCGTGTTTAAGTCAAGACTGCAATTGGAAAATTATCGGGAGATTTCTAGTTGTTGTTGCAAGGCAATGTCGGGGTGATTTCGGAAAAGCCTGATAATTAAGTAGTCACCCTGACTGCGTGGCACAATTCACGCCGCAAGGGTTTGCGCGGCGCCGGAGTTTGCAAAGGAGGGGCACAAGGGTTGAAGCCGAGCTTCGCAGAATTGATTTTGAGTCTTTCCTAGTCGAGCGGGTGGGAACGGGTTCGCAACATTGGATCCGGCAAGGCGCGGCGGCGAAAATTCACGTCAAAACTTTTTGCCTGCCGGGGGCGTGACAATTATTCTCCGCCCATGGCCTGGCGCATTCATGACAGCGTGATCCGCGGTGAGATTGACAACCGCGTGAAGGGAACCGTGCGCGGCCAGCTCTGGCTCGATGGTCTCGCCGGGCCGGTGACGCTCGAACTCGTTGGCAATGCGTGTCCCGACCTCGCGGGGTGTCTGCTCACATTCAAGAATCCCGCCAAAACTTTTCCCATGCGGAAGAAACCGGCGTTCAATCCGCTGCAACGCGGCAAGATCGGCAATCTTTCAGCCTCGCAGAAGGTGCGCGTGTTCACCATTCCGATGGACGAGGCGTTCGCGATGATTGATCGCGGTGAGCAACCGCCGGAGCGCACGGCCAATGCGCTGTGTCTCGAATGGTTCAGCGAAGGCAACGGGCGCGTGGTGATCGAGAGCACGGATTTCGAGCTGGGCCTTTCCGCGCCGGAGTGGCGGTTGACCGCGGCCGAGGAAAAGCAGCGCGCCCAGGATGCCGAGGCCGGCTGGGACATGTTTTCCCAACAGTTGAATGACGCGGTGGAAAAACAAAAGCGCGGGCAGAAAGACCCGGAGGCGGAGTGGAACGAGCATGATTACGAGAAGTTCCTGAAGGAGTCTGACGCGCGCACGGACAAATACATGGAGTTGCAGGAAAAATTCGGCGACTCGGACGAGGCGGAGGAAAAAATCGCGCGTGAGATGGGCTGGCTCAAGGAGCAGACGCCGGAGGAGGCCGAAGCAGAAAACAAACGCATCGAGGAAATGAACCGCGCCTGCCAGGAGGCGTTGCACGAGCCGCCGCCCGAACCCGAGCCGCACCGCGAGGGGATTGACTGGATTCGTGACGAACATGGCTACGTCCACCATCCGCTCCAGCATCGCTGCTCGGAATCCGCGATAAAATTCTGGCAGCAGGCCGACGCGCTCGGTTTGGAAAATTCAGACGATGACGATCTGAATAATTTCATCTTCGAGTTTCAAACCACCGGCGTGAAGCTGGGCGGCGCATTATGTGGCATCGCCGAGGGGCGGGGATTTTCCGACGATGCCTTCACCGTCGCCTGTCTCAAACGCGCGCTTGACCACCTGCACAAATCGCAGGCCGGACTGGAAGCCGTCGCGCCCAAAAAAATCCTGCCGGCGCCGATGATCGCCGAGGCGCGCCGGGAACTGTTTGAAATCCGCGAGGGCATCTTGCAATTGATGGATGAATTTCGCGGACGCAACTGAAGCCGGGAAACTGGGGCGTTGCAAGTAGCGGCTTGTCCGCTGCCCGTTAAAGGGCTAATTTTAACCGCGTGAACACGGCCCAAAAAATTCCCGAACCACGCCAGCGCCGGCTCGAACTCGCGCGCATGGCAATGCAGGAATTGTCGGGGCAGGCGAACTGGTATGTGAGTGAACACTGGGCCGTGACGGAAGATGAAATCCCTGCGGTGATTAAGAAGCTGCGTCTTTACGGGGGAGCGTGGGGCTACAAAGTCGCTGCTGAATTGGTGTCTTAACCACGGATGGACACGAATTCAATCCAGCCGCCAAAGAAGAGGCGCAAAAGCTTTGCTCGCTGAATTTTCATTGAACCGAATCCAAAGTGAAACCATGAAGCTGTTTTTGGTCTGGGCTGTTTTGGTCGCCATGCGCAGCGGCGCGACGACGCTTTATGTGAACGTGGCCAATCCTGCTCCCGCCGCGCCGTTCACCAACTGGGCGATGGCCGCGACGGACATCCAGACCGCCATTGATGCGGCGAATTCCGGCGACACCATCCTGGTGACGAATGGGATTTATCAAACGGGCGGGCGCGTCGCCAATGGTGCGCTGACCAACCGCGTCGTCATCAGCAAGCCCGTCACCGTGCAAAGTGTCAATGGCGCGGGCGCGACCATCATCCTCGGCAATCTGGTGGCCAACCAGTCGCAGCTCAACACCAACGGCTATCGTTCCGTGCGCTGCGCCTATCTGACGAACGGAGCGGTGCTGGCGGGTTTCACTCTGACGAATGGCGGCACGTGGCTGCAGTCCACGAACCCGAACGACCGGAGCGGAGCCGTGGTCTGGTGCGAGCCGACCGCCGTGATCTCCAACTGTGTCATCACCGCCGGCTACGCGTATTATTCCGGTGGCGGCGTGTATCAAGGCA
>JAYVCM010000025.1:0-5713 GCA_043749955.1 Limisphaerales bacterium
CTTCGCCCGCGCCGAGGCGATCTGCTGCGGGCTGAAAGTCACCTCCAGCTGCGAAATGATTTTCTCCGCCCGCTGAAAGTTTTTGCAATGCACCGCATGGACCTCCGCCAGTTTCAACCGCAAATCAAAATCCTGCGGCTGCGTTCTAATTTTTTCCTCCAGCCTTTCAATCGCCGTGCCGAAGAATTTCTGCGCCAGCAATTCATCAACGGATTCGGCCTTGGGCGGCGCTGCAACTTCCATTTTCTCCGGCTTCCCCTTGCTCCAGTCATCAATCGAGCGGCGCGCGAACTCGACGTGGCTCGCGGAAACGTGCGGCTGCTTTTCCAGCGCGCGCAGAACTTCATGCGCCCGGCCCGGCTGCCGCAAATCCTGCGCGAACAGCCGCATCAGCATCATCGCCGCGTCTGCGTCCGACGGATTTTTGGCGAGCAGCGACTTGAGCCGTTGTTCCGCCTCGGCAAATTTCCCCTGCGCCCGCAGCCGCGCGGCCTCCGTCAGCGGTTTTGGATTTTGCGTGCGTTCCTGTTTCACGCCGAGAAATTCCAGCGTGTGCTCCAGCGTCACGATGTCCACCTCGCCGGACTGCTTGAGTTCATTGCACAATTTGATGGCGTCGTCGCGCCGGCCGTTTTTGATCAGGTGCGCGATGGTGTCCATGTAGCGCCGGCTTTTGCCGGGGTCCAGCGGGCGTTCGTCGTGGAGCGTCGGGTCAATGAGGCGGAGAAAACCTTGCGTGAAAAATTCCGCGATGGCGCTGCGCAGCAGCAACGCCAGCGACGGCGGAATGATCAGCAGCAGCGCCACGCCGCCATATCCGCCATTCGGATCCTCCATGAACCAGAGGAACACGCCGGCCAGCCACACGATGGCGAGGCAGCGGATGGTGCGGAAAAAGCCACGTTTGCTTTCACCGCCCGGCGTCTTGTCAATGCCGGTCAGCCACCACGCGCCCCCCGCCACGAGCGCCAACACGCCGATGTTCAGAACAATTATCACGGCACTGCGAATGAAAATTTGCCGCCACAGAATTTGCAACCACTTTCACAAAGTTCGTGTTCGTAAAAGAATCGAGGGTTTAATCGTTGGGCCGTTGATTATTGTCAGCGGCTTTGTGTCTCAACTGCCACCGCCGATAAATTATCAATTCCGTTAAAGCCCAAAGTGGCAAGACAACGAATGGATTGCGCATAATAGTTTCAACTGAAGCTTCCCACTTATCCCAATTGTCTGGCAACCAATGCTTCCCAGCGATGCTGATAATAATTAACAACGCCAACCCAATCAGGATTCCAATCAATTGCGAAACCGGCACAGGTTCTAAACGCTCCTTGGACGGCATGATAACAAACATCGCTATGAGAAAGAAAAGACCTGAAGCCGAAATTATTCTTTCAACCGGTATCAGCCAAATGGCAAAACCTGCCGTCGTCAACAAAAACGCCCAAACAAATTGCTTGGTCGTAATCGGCTCGCACTGCTTGTTTTTTGAGTCTGTCATTTTTACTTTTTCAAAAACGCGCTGAACAAATCTATCGGCAGCGGCGGGAACGTCGTCGTGTTGTGTTCGCTCGCGGTCATACGAGCGGCATGGAGTCCAGCAGATGACATACTTCTATGCCGTCGTCGAGGTCAGGCCAGTAAATCGCAAAGCCGCCCGGCTCAATCGTCCAGTTTGCGCGCTGCTTGGGCGTGGCCTTCGCCAGCCATTTCAGCCACGGCACTTCATTAAGCGGCAGACTGACTTCGCGCCCGTCATCCAGGCCGACGCGCAGAACGCCGCCGGTGAAGCGGACGCTTTCGGCGCGAACCGATTCGGATTTTTTAGCGGTCAAAGTATTCATGCCACGTCTCCAATAATCGCGTTTGGTTCTGTTCTGTCAACTTCAAGACGCGGTTCAATGCCGCGCGGTTGTAGCCACGGTTGTATTCGAGTTGCACCGGGTCGAGCCGGATTTTCGCCTCGTTGTCGTCGTGAATGACATGAACGTGCGGCGGCTCATGCACGTCGGACGAGTAGAAACGAAATTTGAAACCGGCGATGGAAACAGTCGGCATCGTTTTATTTCTTCAAAAACGCGCTGAACAAGTCTATCGGCAGCGGCAGGAACGTGGTCGTGTTGTGCTCGCTCGCCATTTCCCGCATGGTCTGGAGATAGCGCAGTTGCAGCGCAATCGGCTCCTTGGCGATGAGCGCGGCGGCCTGCACCATTTTTTCGGCGGCCTCAAATTCGCCCTGCGCGTTCACGACTTTCGCGCGGCGTTCGCGTTCGGCCTCGGCCTGCTTGGCCATCGCGCGTTTCATGCTGTCCGGCAGCGCCACTTCCTTCACTTCCACGGACGTGACCTTGATGCCCCACGGCTCGGTCTGCTTGTCAATGATCTCCTGCAACTTCTGGTTGATGATGTCGCGCTGTGACAGCAAATCGTCCAGCGGCGATTGTCCGAGCACGCTGCGCAGGGTCGTCTGGCCGATGAGCGAGGTCGCCTTCCAGAAATTTTCCACCTTCACCACCGCCGCGTTCGGGTCCACGACGCGGAAATAAATCACCGCGTCCACCGTGGCGGGCACGTTGTCCTTGGTCATGATCTCCTGCTTGGGCACGTCAATCGTCACGACGCGCAGGTCCATCTTCACCATCTTGTCCACGACGGGAATGAGAAAAATCAGCCCCGGCCCTTTCGCGCCCTGCAGTTTGCCGAGCCGGAAAATCACGCCGCGCTCGTATTCGCGCAGAATGCGGATGGATTGCGGCAGAATAAAAATCGCCAGCACGATGGCAATGATCACTACCGGGCCAAAGGCGCCAAATATTTTCACAATCAAAGCGATGAGTTCGTTCATAATGTTTTTTTGTTATTGAGTTTTTGGTTTCACTTTCAAAGTCAGCCCGGCGATGCCGGTGATTTCCACCGGCTGCCCGGATTCCACCGGAGCTGCGCTCTCGGCGTTCCATGTCTCGCCTTCGATAAACACCTTGCCGCCATGCGAGTCAATGCGCGAAATCGCGTTCACCGTTTTTCCGAGCATGGCATCCTTGCCCGTGCAGGCCGGTTTGAACTGCGCGCGGATTCCTTTGCCGACGACCAGGATGAAAAACGCCGCCGTGAGCACTGTCGCCGGAATGATCCAGCGCAGCGACAAACCGTAGCCCGGCCCGGCGTTGCTGAAGAGCATCAGCGCGCCGAGAAAAAATGAAAGGATGCCGCCCGCCGTCAGCACGCCATGCGTCGCCGCAAAAACATCCGTGACAAATAAAACAATCGCCAGCCCGATCAGCACGAGGCCGGTGACGTTGACCGGGAGGATGGCGGACATATACAGCACAAGGATCAGCGCAATCGCCCCGACCACGCCCGGCAGGATCGCGCCCGGACTGCTCAACTCGCCCATGATGCCGTAGATCACCATCAGCATCAGGACGAACATCACTTCCGGCCGCAGAAAAAGTTGGGAAAAATTCTCCCATGTGTTCATGCGGATTTCCATGACGGTGGCGTCCGCAGTTTTCAAAGTCTTGCCATTGATTTCGCGTCCGTCCAGTTGCTTGAGCAAATCCGGCAGATCTTCCGCGATGAAATCAATCACGTTGGCCTCCAGCGCTTTTTCCGCCGTGGTCGCCACGCTGTCCACGACGGCGGACTTGGCCCATTTCACGTTGCGGTTTCGCTTGTCCGCGATGGACTCGATGAAGCTGGAGGCGTAGTTCTCCATTTTTTGTTTCATCACGTCGTCGGTTTTTTCCGCGCTGCCGCCCGCGCCGATCTCCACCGGATGCGCCGCGCCGATGCTGGAATGTGGCGCCATCACCGCCACGTCCGCCGCGAGCGTGATGAAAACTCCCGCGCTGCCCGCGCACGCGCCCGAGGGCGAGACGAAAACCACGGTCGGGATTTTTGCGGCGTAAAAAGTCTGGACGATCTGCTTGGTGGATTCGAGCAGACCGCCCGGCGTGTCGAGTTGGATGATAAGGCACTCGTCGTGTTCGGCGGCGGCGATGTCCACCGCGCGGGCGATGTAGCTGGCCGTGGCCGGGCCGATGGCGCCGTTGATTTTAATCAGCCCCACCTGCGCGGCTTGAGTGGCCGCTGCGCCGAAGAAGATTCCGATAACCGCGATGGAAATCCAACGCTTCATATTTTTGGCTTCAAGGCAAATTAACCGAAGCCGTGGGCGCTGCAAACCAATTCCGCCATGGCGTGTTTGCCGGGAGCGCCGGCGTCCCGCCGGCGGGTTGGTTAAACAAACTGGCCGGCGGGACGCCGGCGCTCCCGGTTGAAGGCATAATCCCCCGTTGCGGTCGGGCGCAGTTTGGCCTATACCTTTATTGACGAAAATGAAGCCGCTGGATTTCAGCCATGAATTGAACCGCCTGATGGACCCGTATTGGCGCAAGGCGCGCATCGCCGCGCGCCTGCTCATCAAGCGCGAGGCGGGCAGGCCGTGGTCGGCGCGCGACCGGCGGCTGGCGGAGCGGTTTGTGAACGATTCGGGTGTGACCAACCGGCTGGTGCAGCAGGCGGTCAACTGGCACAAAGCCCCCCATTCCTATCATGACAAACTGGTGGACGCAAAAAATTGAACTGAACACGCCGGCGGGCGAAACGTTGCGCAAGCTGGCGGAGGTGTTGCCAAAAACCCGGCCGCTGCGCATCACCCTGTTTGGCTCGGCTCCGCTGCAATTGAGCGTGGATGAAACGCTGTTGAGCGGGGACGTGGACATTTTCAGCGATGAAGAATTTCTGGCCGAAGCGGTGGAGCGCGCGGGCTTGAGCGACAAGCTGCACCGCCCCGGTTTCCAAGTCTGTTCCGAATTGAATTTTCGCACCAGCCCGCGCTGGCGGGGACGCACCCGGGCGGTGGAAATTGGCAACGTCACCTTCGTCATTCCGCATCCGTATGACATTCTGATTGCCAAGTTAAACCGGCTGGAGGAAAAAGATTTGCTCGCCTTTCGCACCGTGCTTTCAAAAACTGGCCATCCAACGGAAGCTGAATTGATTCACGAATTGCAACTCGCCGTGGATTTGTTCCGCCCGTCGTTTGACGAGGAGCCGGGGCACGACATGGCGAACAACTGCCGCCGCCTCTGGCCGCTGATCTATGGCCGCGAGATTGACCCGCGCGCGGAAATCATCGCGCCCGCCCTTAAAATCCGGCGCGAGGGCTACGGCGAACCGACCCGCGATTACAAACAGGAGCTGCGCGACGCGCTCAAGGAGTAGGTGGCTCGCCGTGTCCCGCGCACGCGCAGCCCGCCAGCGCCACGCAGTCGGCACAGAGAAATTTCCCGGCCAGTTCCAGCACGTCAAAACTCCCGCAGCGCTCGCACGCGGCGTCCGCGCCTGAACTGGTGGGCTTGAATTCCACAATTTTTTTTAACCACGAAATACACGGACTTCACGAAAACTTTTCGCGGAGCGCGGCCCCGCATGCGGGGCCGCTTCACCTCCGAATTTCACGAGGCGCATAACACCATTGGCCCGCTTGCAGGCTGGATGTTGAAGCGGCAGCTGGACGGTTCAGAGGAAGCCAGCGTGTGACCCGGCATTTCAAGGAATCTTTCTGCGCGTTGCCTGCGGGAGCGTGAGTCCGGGCGTCGGACTTCAGAACAAGTCTCCAGGTTCTCATCATTCTGCCATCAATTATTCTGCCGGGTGGTTCTGCAAGCGCCGAGATCCGTTGACATGAATTGACAGAATGCTGGTTGGC
>JAYVCM010000026.1:0-3355 GCA_043749955.1 Limisphaerales bacterium
AGACGCTGCCGCGACTGCCGATGCCTCAAAATCTCGCGAAGCGTCTGGACTGCGGCTGCTTTAGCGCCGCTTTCAAACGTGGTTGCGAACTCAATGCGAAGCCTTGCGTGACCAGCCCGCAACCCGAGGAGCGCGGACAGCCTTGTCCGCGCGAAAATAGTTGAGCCGCTGAAACTCGCGGATCCCGCTCGGAGCGGGACTGTCCGCGCTCCTTAAAAATCTCTGCGCCTCTCCGCGTCCTCTGCGCCTCTGCGTTTTTCCATTCCAGTCAAACCATCTGGATCACCAGCGCCGTGGTGTTGTCGCGGCCGGAGTTTTTTAGGGAAGCTTCGACCAGTTTTTGCGCGGAGTTGTCTTTGGCGCGCAGCAGCTCCACGAGTTGACCGTCGAACAGCCCGTCAATCAGGCCGTCCGTGCAGAGCAGGAAAATGTCGCCGCGTTCGCAGGCCACCGCGCCGACCTGCGGATCCACGAACTGGTTGGCGCCGCCGAGCGCGCGCTGCAGCACGTTGCGGCGCGGATGCGTGCGCAGTTCGTATTCGTTGATCCGCCCGCTGCGGAACAGCCAGCCGACGTGCGTGTCGTCCTGCGTGAGCTGCAGGATTTTGTTTTTCCGTTTCGGCAGGTGATAAATCCGGCTGTCGCCGATGTGGCCGAAATACATCCAGCCCGGCGTGAACCAGCACAGGCTCATCGTGGTCTGCATCCCCGCGCACTCGTCGTAGGAGCCGCCGAGATAAACGAGGGCGCGATGGATTTGGGTGAACAACTCCGTCAGCACGTCGGAGAAACCGGCGCTCATGCCGTGGGCGGACTGCTGGAACGCGCGCGGCAGCAGCGTCGTGATTTTTTCGACGGCGATCTGGCTGGCGTATTCGCCCGCCTTCGCGCCGCCCATGCCGTCGCACACGGCGAAGGTGAAATCATTTTTTTCCAGCGAGGCCTCGCCGAATTTTCCCAGCCGGAAAATCTCCCACGCGTCGAACTGGAGGCCGAGAAAAGAATCCTCGTTGTTCTTGCGCACCTTGCCGATGTCCGAGCCGCCGGACCATTTCAGCGCGGGAACTTTTTTGGTGGCGAGATGCTTCATGCCGGAATGGATGCAACCACGAAACACACGAAAAGCGAATTCCCCTTTCGTGTGTTGCGTGTGTTTCGTGGTGGAAAAAATGTCTGGTCGCGGCTCATGTCGGCTTGGCTTCGGGCAGGATGGTGGCGAACTCGAAATCAATCAAACAAAAGCGTCCATCCTTGGAGCGGTAGGTGATGTTGCGCGGATCGGCGTCATCGTGGCGCACGCCGAATTTTTCCAGCTCGGCGAACAGTTCCCTGGCGCGCGGGCTGTCAATGCGCTCGACGCGGGTGCCGCAGTTGGTCGTGACGATGCGGAGATTTTTTTCATCCGCTTCGAGCAGGCGCGGAACGAAATTGCAGCCGCGCGCTGCGAGGTGTTTCAGCACGCGCACCTCGTTGGCGAACCGCGTGGCGGCGTCCGGGCCGTGGTAGGCCTTGAACACCCGGCCATCAAAACCCAGATGGACGGTGGCGCGGAGCGTGTCTTTGACTTTGAGCATGGGTGGAAACTATTTGCCGCCAGTTTTTCAGGCCCGACTATCGCGCATTTTTGCCGCGTTGGGAAGAGTCTCTGCATGTGACTGCCAATCGTGCGTCTGAAAGCGGCGCTCAAGCGACCGCAGTCCAGACGCTGCGCGAATGACGAGCGCCTTCAAAACTCGCGCAGCGTCTGGACTGCGGTCGCTTTAGCGCCGCTCTCGAACGTGGTGGTGCTTTCAAATTCCAGACGGGCGCAACCCAGCCGGAAATAGTCCTCGGCGCTTCCCTGCGCCTTTGCGTTTCTCCGCCACGCCCGGAGGATTTTGTCCAGCGCGGCCAAATTTCCGCAGCCGATTTTTTTTTGCGCGGGGATTGTGAATAACCTCTCGCGTGCAAAACCCCTTGTCGGACGCTGGGAACATCATTTTTCCCGCGCTTCCCGCGCAATAATCTTGCGGTCTGGCATCCGCCCTGCTAAAAAATTTCACACTGGTCCGCCGAAAAGCTCCCGCGCGTTTGGCTTGGATCGTTTGGTTACACCGCAACACAACATCACGCACTGAACATGGCAAAATATAAATTAGAATACATCTGGCTCGACGGCTACGAACCCGTCCCCAACCTCCGTGGCAAAACCCAAATCAAGGAATTCAAAGCCTTCCCCAAGCTGGAAGAACTCCCGATGTGGGGCTTTGATGGCAGCTCGACGCGGCAGGCCGAAGGCCGCACTTCGGATTGCATGCTCAAGCCCGTGGCGGTCTTCCCCGACACCACCAAGAAAAACGGCGTCCTCGTCATGTGCGAAGTCATGATGCCCGACTGCAAGACGCCGCATCCGAGCAACGCCCGCGCGACCATTCTCGACGACCCCGGCGCGTGGTTCGGGTTCGAGCAGGAATACTTTCTTTACAAGGACGGCGCGCCGCTGGGCTTCCCCAAGGGCGGCGGCTTTCCGCCCCCGCAGGGCGAATACTACACCGGCGTCGGTTACAAGAACGTCGGCTGCATCGCCCGCGAAATTGTGGACACGCACCTGGATCTCTGCCTCGATGCCGGCATCAACCATGAAGGCATCAACGCGGAAGTCGCCAAGGGCCAGTGGGAATTCCAGATCTTCGGCAAAGGCTCCAAGAGCTGCGCCGATCAGATGTGGATGGCCCGCTACCTTCTCGTCCGCCTCTGCGAAAAATACGGCGTGGACGTGAATTTTCATTGCAAGCCGCTCGGCAAAGACGTGGACTGGAACGGTTCCGGCATGCACGCGAATTTTTCGACCACGCATATGCGCGAAGTCGGCGGCAAGGATTACTTCGAGGCGCTCATGGCGGCGTTCGACAAATACAAGAACGAGCACATCGCCGTCTATGGCCCGGACAATCATCTCCGTCTGACCGGCCTGCACGAAACGCAGTCCATTGACAAGTTCAACTACGGCCTGGCGAACCGTGGCGCGTCCGTCCGCATGCCGCACAGCTTTGTGAACAACGGCTACAAGGGCTACCTGGAAGACCGCCGCCCGAATTCGCAGGGCGACCCCTACCAGATCACGAGCCGCATCCTGCAGACCATCGCCACCGTGCCGACAAATGGCGGCAAGAAGGGCAAGAAGTAAGTTCAGGCTGAAAACTTTCAGCACACCAAAACGGCGCGGACAAAAGTCCGCGCCGTTTTTATTTTTCAGGGACGGGCGGTTTTAACCGGGACGATGCCGAAGACTTTTAACGCAAAGACGCAAAGGTGCGAAGCCGCAAAGGAATTGAATGCGTTTCCATTCCGGTATTGGCGGCACTGGTTGGTGGGT
>JAYVCM010000027.1:0-23582 GCA_043749955.1 Limisphaerales bacterium
GCGCAAGGTGGGCAACGACCCGTTCAACCTGGACGAACTCGTGCTGCATGTTTCCAAGACGGACAGCACGCCCGACCAGCAGCTCGTCCGCGAACTGCACGAGCGGTTTTACAGCCAGACCGAGGTGCATCCGAACCAGGTTTTTTTCCACGACGCGGCGGAGATGCGCCGGCTGCAAGGCGTCGGCGTGGTGATGAAGGAACAAAAAGTCGTGGACCACCGCCCGCGCGCGGATGACGTGCCGAAAAATCCGCCCGCGCCGGCTGCGGCAACGGGCAAACCAGAATTGGAAAAAACTTATGAACCCTGAACGGTTGGTAATCGTGGATGGCGTGCGCACGCCGTTCTGCAAGATGGGCACGGATCTCGCCGCGCTCGGAGCGGACGAGCTGGGCCGCATCGCCGTCAGCGCGCTGCTCACCCGCACGGGCCTTGATCCCGCGCTGATTGACGAGGTGATTTTCGGCTGCGTCGCGCAGCCGGCGGATAGCGCCAACGTCGCGCGCGTCATCGCCCTGCGCGCCGGGATTCCGCAGTCCGTCCCCGCCGTCACCGTCCATCGCAACTGCGCTTCTGGCTTCGAGGCGTTGACGCAGGCGCACGAAAGAATGCTCGCCGGTCGTGGAAAGATTTTTGTCGTCGGCGGAACTGAAAGCATGTCGAACATTCCGCTGATGTATAATTCGTCCGCCGCGAAAAAATTCGGCCAGCTCGCCCGCGCCAAAGGTTTCCTCCAGCGCGTCCAGGCCGCTGCCGCGTTTCGGCCGGCGGATTTCAAGCCGCGCATCGGGCTGCTGCTCGGCCTGACCGATCCGGTGTGCAACCTCAACATGGGCGAGACCGCCGAGGTGCTGGCGCGCGAGTTCGGCATCAGCCGCGCGGAGCAGGACGCATTCGCGCTGCAGTCGCATCAGCGCGCCGCCGCCGCGCGCGAAAAATTCGCGGAGGAAATCTGCCCGGTTTTTCAAGCGGGTAAAAACGCAGTGGTCACGCAGGACAACGGCGTCCGGGAAAATCAAACTCCTGAAGCGCTCGCAAAATTGAAACCCCAGTTCGACCGCCGAAACGGCACGGTCACCGCCGGCAACGCTTCACAGATCACGGATGGCGCGGTCGCGCTGCTCGTGATGACCGAGTCGCGCGCGAAGGAACTGGGTCTCACGCCGCTCGGAGTTTTGACCGGCTACGCCTACGCCGGCTGCGATCCGGTGCGGATGGGGCTGGGGCCGGTTCACGCGATTGCGCTGGCGGAAAAACGCACCGGGCTGAAGCCCGCCGACGCCGACATCATCGAAATCAACGAGGCGTTTGCCGCGCAAGTTCTCGCCGTCGTCAAATGCGCGCAGTCGGAGAAATTTTCACGCGACCAGCTTCATCGCAACGGCCCGCTCGGCGAAATTTCCCCGGAAAGATTAAACGTCAACGGCGGTTCCATCGCGCTCGGCCATCCGGTCGGGGCGACGGGCGCGCGGCTGGTGCTGACGGCGTTGAAGGAATTGCAGCGGCGCAAGGCAAGACGCGCGCTGGTGTCGTTGTGCATCGGCGGAGGGCAGGGCGCCGCGCTGTGGCTGGAAAGGATTTGAATTTATGAACGTGCTAAAATCAGAAACGCCGGGCCAGACCAACGCGCCTTCGCCCGCGACTTCGCCCGCAGCGGCGGCGGCGGAAAAAACCATCCGCCTGGTCGTGCGCGCGGACGGCATCGGCGTGCTCACCTTTGACCGGCCCGGTTCGTCCGCGAATATTTTTGATCTCCGCACGCTGGAGGAACTGGCGCAGGAACTGGAATTCATCGAGCGCCAGACGGAACTCAAGGGCGTCATCTTCATCAGCGGCAAACGCTCGGTTTTCATCGCGGGCGCGGACCTCAACGCGATGCGCAAAGTCGCTTCGTCTGACGATGCACGCGTCTTGATTGAGCGCGGCCAAACGGTGATGAACCGCATCGCGGGGCTGAAGATTCCAACGGTGGCGGCGGTTCACGGCGCGGCCGTCGGCGGCGGCTACGAACTTTGTCTCGCGTGTGATTACCGCATCGTCTCGCCCGATCACGCGACGAAAATCGGATTGCCCGAAATAAAAATCGGCCTGCTGCCCGGCTGGGGCGGCTCGACGCGCCTGCCGCGGCTGATCGGTCTGCCGAAAGCGCTGGATATTATTTTGGGCGGCAAAACTGTGCCGGCAAAACACGCGTTGAAGCTCGGCATGATTGATGAAATCGCGCCCGCCGAAAGTCTCGTCGCGGCGGCGTTGCGAAAAATCAAGCTGGGCAAACCGGACCGCTCCCATCACCGGCTGACGAACAACGCGCTGTTCGCCGCAGTCGTTGCGCCGCGCGTCCGTAAACAAGTTTTGCAAAAAACGCGCGGGCATTATCCCGCCGTGCTCAAGGCGCTGGAAGTCGTGACGCGCGGCATATCGCGGACGATTGAGGCATCGCTTGCGCTTGAACGTGAGGGCATCATCGAGCTGATGCAGACGGAGGTGTGCCGCAATTTGATCAACGTTTTTTTCCTGCAAGAACGCGCGCGGAAAAGAACCTTCCCCGCCGCCGCTTCATCCGCCGAGCCGAAGCCGGTGGCGCGGACGGCGGTCATCGGCGCGGGCGTCATGGGCGCGGGCATCGCGCAATGGATCAGCGCAAAAAAGCTGCCGGTGATTCTGCGCGACATCAACACCGAGCAGGTGGCGAAGGGCATGGCAACCATCGCGAAACTTTACCGCGACGGCGTCAAGCATCACACGTTCACGGCGCATGAGGCGCGCGCCGGAATGGAACGCGTGCATCCGGCACCGGCGGAAGTTCCGCTGCACCACGCGGACCTAGTCATCGAGGCGGCGGTGGAAAATCTGGAGTTGAAGAAAAAGATTTTCCAGCGGCTCGACGACTTGGTTTCTCGCGACACCGTTCTCGCCACCAACACGTCGGCATTGCCCATCTCGGAAATGGCCGCCAGCACGCGCCATCCCGAACGCGTCGTCGGCCTGCATTTTTTCAATCCGGTCCACCGGATGCAGCTCGTGGAAGTCATCGTCGCGCGCCAGACCGCGCCGGAAGTTGTCCAGCGTGCGCTCAAGTTCGCGCAGCAGATCGGCAAGCTGCCCGTGGTCGTGAAGGACAGTCCGGGTTTTCTCGTGAACCGGATTCTGATGCCGTATCTGATCGAGGCCGGAAATCTGTTTGAAGCGGGTGCGAAGGTTGAAGACCTCGACGAGGTGATGCTCGTTTTTGGAATGCCGATGGGGCCGATGCGGTTGCTGGACGAAGTTGGCCTGGACGTGTCGTTGCACGTCGCCGCCACGCTCGCCGCGCATTTCGGCGACCGCATGAAAGTTCCCGATTGTCTCCGCAAGATGACGAGCGCCGGCTTGCTTGGACGCAAAAGTGGAAATGGATTTTATCTGCACGAAAAATCGAAGGAGGCCAGACCGAATCCGCAGGTTTCCGCTTATGTGCAAAGCCAGAAAGCCAGCCTGATTTCGCGCGAGGAACTTCAGGAGCGCATGGTGTTCCTGATGGTCAACGAGGCCGCGCGCTGTCTGGAGGAACAAATTGTCACCGACCCGGCGGACGTGGATTTTGCCATGATCATGGGCACCGGATTCGCACCGTTCCGGGGCGGGCCGCTGCGCTACACCGACACCGTGGGCGCAACCCGGCTCGCGGGAGCGATGAACCATCTCGTAGCTTCCGGAACGGCGCACTTTGAGCCGTGCAAGCTGCTGGAAAAAATGGCCGCAGCCGACGGAAAATTTTATCCCAAAAACTGACCGGGTTATGTCTTTGACGAACGAACTGGATGGCGTGGGCGGTTTGTCAGAGCCATGCCCCCAAAAAAACTGAAGAGATTATATGAGCAACCTCCAGACACCGCCCGAAGAACAACGGCCGCTGATTGACACGTCGAAGATGTCCACCGGCCAGCGCGCCGCGATGGAGCTGACCGAGGCCGCCCGCGAATCGGATCACGCGCGGACGTTTGCCGGCGGCATGTTCATGGGCGAATTCAATTTGTCCACGGTGCATCCGTTTCCCATCCAGAGCGTCGAGGATCGCGACCAGGGCGACGCGTTTCTCAAACAGCTTGAAGCGTTGCTGCGCGAAAAAGTTGATGCCGATGAGATTGACCGCACCGGCGAAATTCCGCAGCCGGTGATGGACGAACTCGCGCGGCTCGGCACGTTCGGAATCAAAGTTCCTACCGAATACGGCGGACTCGGTTTGTCGCAGACGAATTATTGCCGCGCGGCGATTCTGCTCGGAAGCTGGTGCGGCAATTTGACGGCGCTGATCTCGGCGCACCAGTCCATCGGCGTGCCGCAGCCGCTGATTTTGTTCGGCACCGAACCGCAGAAACGCAAATACCTGCCACGCGTCGCGCGCGGGGAAATTTCCGCGTTCGCGCTCACGGAAGTGGACGTTGGTTCCGACCCGGCGGCGATGGCCACGCGCGCCGAGCCGACGCCGGACGGAAAATATTTTATCCTCAACGGCGAAAAACTCTGGTGCACCAACGGCACCAAGGCCGGCGTGATCGTCGTCATGGCCAAGACACCGCCGAAAGTCGTGAACGGGAAATCGAAGGAGCAGATCACCGCGTTCATCGTCGAGATGGACTGGCCCGGCGTGGAAGTTGTGCACCGCTGCCATTTCATGGGCTTGAAGGCGCTCTATAACGGCGTCATCCATTTCACCAACGTCCGCGTGCCGGTGGAAAATATTTTGCTCGCCGAAGGAAAAGGTTTGCGTGTGGCGCTGACCACGCTGGACACGGGCCGGTTGACGCTGCCCGGCGCGTGTGTCGGAGCGGCGAAGCGTTGTCTGAAATTTTCGCGCGAGTGGGCGAACCAGCGCGTGCAGTGGGGCGCGCCCATCGGCAAGCACGCGGCCATCGCGGACAAGCTGGCGCGGATGGCGGCGGAAGTTTTTGCGATGGAATCCATGACGCTGCTCGCCGCCAGCCGCGTGGACCGCGACAAGCACGCGGACGTCCGGCTCGAAGCCGCGCTCTGCAAACTCTGGGCGACCGAGGCGACGTGGCGGATTGTGAACGACGCCGTGCAGATTCGCGGCGGACGCGGCTACGAAACTGCCGCGTCGCTCAAGGCGCGCGGCGAGCCGGGCATCGCGCTGGAACGGATGCTGCGCGACTGCCGCATCAACACCATCTTCGAAGGCTCGAGCGAAATCATGCGGCTGTTCATCGCGCGCGAGATGCTGGACCCGCACCTCAAGGTCAGCGCGGCGGTGCTGAATTCGCAATTGCCGTTGGGCCGGCGATTGGGTGCGGCGGCCAAGGCGGGACTGTTTTATTCAACCTGGTATCCGAAACAATGGCTTTCCAAAATGTTTCCGGTTTCAGGTTTCAAGTCTCAAGTTTGCTCCCGCCATCTTCGTTACGTTGCATGGACGAACCGGCGGCTGGCGCGGGCGATCTTTCACGCCATGCTGCGGCACGGCCCGAAGCTGGACCGCGAGCAGCTTTTGCTCGGCCGTTTCGTGGACATCGGCGCGGAACTGTTCGCCATCACGGCGGTCTGCCTGCGCGGCGAACGGCTGCTCAACTCCAATGACACAACTGCCGCCGAACAAAATCTGCCCGGTTTGATTGACTATTTCTGCTCGGCGGCACGGCTGCGGATCGAGCAGCATTTTCACGATCTGCATCACAACACCGACCCGGCGGGTTATCGGCTTGCCCAAAAACTGCTCGCGGACAATTTTGCGGAACTGGAAACCGGCGTGGTGCAGTCATAGCGTGGAAGACTTTCAACGCAAAGACGCAACGGCAAAGGCGCAAAGATTTTGAAAACGCGCCGGCTTGGGAAGCACCGGCTGGGGCGCGCAAGCCGCCCGCCGCCCGGGCGCGGTTGAAACAAAGGTGCGCCGCCGCCGAGGAGAATGACCAGCGTGGCGATTTTGTTTTCGCGGGCCAGACCGGTTTTGAAAAACCCGCGCCGAAAAATGTTGCCGCGCTGGCCGCCAGCTTCACGGAATATAAATTGAGCGCTGCGAACCAGAATGGGATTTCACAACTGAAAATGAAGACCAAAAAAAATAGCCACCCCGGCTACGCTTGCGAGAAAACCCAATGGGTTGTTGTCACCGGGGTGGGACCTTTGAAACTTTTATCCGGCTGCCTGCCTGCGGACAGAATAATCGGTTGTTTCAGGTCACGGCGTCAACGCGCACAATCAAACCATGCACCTCATCTACTTTGACGAATCCGGAAATTCCGGCGCGAGTCTGGCGGATACCGCCCAGCCGGTCTTCGTGCTTTGCGCGCTCCTCGTGCCGGAAGAAAAGTGGATGGCTTTGGAGCGGGATTTGCAAAAAGTCATTGAGGCCGCGTTTCCATCGCCGCGCCCCGATGATTTTGAAATCCACGCCAATGAGCTGGCCAACCCACGCGGGTTCTTCCGCGCTTTTCCCATCGCCCACCGGTTGGCGTTCCGTGATTCCCTGTTCGAGGTCGCCCGTCGGCATGACCTGCGCGTCATCTACCGCGCCATTGAGAAGAAGCGCTTTCAGCAATGGGTGGCCGCTTCGCTCGGCGCAGGGCGTCTCGCTCAATCCGCACATCGCCGCCTTCCCCTTGGTGGCGCGCGTCATCAATGACCACCTCCGCTCGCTGCCCGGTGATCCCTTGGGCATCATCATCTCGGATGAAAACCGCGAGGTCGTCCGCGACATCGAAAAATCCATCCGCCTCCTGCGCGGCATCGAAGGCCAGCTTCACCTCAGCCAGATTGTCGAAAAAGGTTTCTTCATCGAATCCCACAAAAGCCTGCCGCTCCAACTGTGCGACCTGTGCGCCTATGCGGCCCGTAAAGCCGAGGAACAAAAACTGGGTTTCAAACTAAAGCCCGTGGACGCCACCTGGGCCAGCAGGGTTGAACCGCTCGTGCATCGGGGGGATGAAAAACTGCCGGACGTTCTCGCGTGGCTCACCGAAGAACAAAAAAAGGAGCGGCCAGGGGCTTTCGCCACGGGGTCGAAAAGGTCGAACCCACACTAGTCGCTGGGATGAAGCTACACTTTTCAACCCGTTTGTAAACCCCATTTTCCCATGGCCAAAACTGAATCCGCCTACACGACCTCACCGACGCCGGGAAGCGCGACCTCATCAAGCTCCTCGAGCCGGGCAGGCCGCTCCCGGAGAAACACGGCTCCGCCGGGAAGGTGATTGATATTTTCGACAACGACACGCTGACGCTGGTGCCGGTGACGGGGGGGTGAGTTTTCGCAAATCTGAAAAAAGCGGCCGCCGTTTCCGAAGGCCGCTTTGCGTTATCTTCAATTTGATTTTACGGATGCGTGTTGCGGCCATCCGCAAATTTCGCGGCAAAGTTTTTGGTGCTGATTTCGACACCTCACCCCGGCCCTGCCCATGAACCGGCCGTTTCGGAGCGCGGCGGCGTTGTCCTCGACCCGCCGCAGCGCGTGTGGCTCGGCGACGTTGCTGCGGCTGGTGCCCCCACGCCCGCACACAGCCGCGCTCCGGTTCCGGGGTGCCACGCGCGAAGCTTTCCGTCGCGGAATTCTCTCCCCGGCCCGCCGTGCGCGCGCACCGCTGCGGCAGATCGAGGCGGAGCGGGGGAAGTGTTCGCGCATTTCCCGCCGGCGTGAGACTTCCGCCTTCATCCGATTTCGGCGCGACCAGCCGGCGCGACCGGGGCGTGGTTCGCGGCGGCTGCATCCGGATCCGCGCGCCATGATTTTGTGTTCGTTGACCAGACCGGAATTGAAAAACACGCGCCGAAAAATGATGCTGCGCTCGCTGTGAGTTTTACGGAGTTCAAGCATGGGCAAAACGGTTTATAGCAAGTTTAGCCAATTATACTTGATTGGCGCTATAACTGTGTATAAATGGACATAAATGAATCCCATCAATAATCCATTTTCGCCGGGTGCCGGATCGCCGCCGCCGGAATTGGTCGGACGTGATCCCATTCTGGAACAAGCCCGGGTTTTACTGGGCCGGATCAAGTTGAAGCGGCCCGAAAAAAGCATGCTGCTGACCGGGCTTCGCGGTGTCGGCAAAACGGTTTTGCTCAACGAAATCGAACGGCAGGCCAGAGCCGCCGGCTACCGGACGATTGCCATCGAAGCACATGAAGGCAAGACTTTGGGGCCGTTGCTCGCCCCGCATCTGCGAATGCTCTTATACGATCTGGACCGGATTGCCGGCACCGGACACAAGGTCAGACGCGGGCTGGCTGTCCTCCGCAGTTTTGTCGGGGCATTAAAGGTAAGCTTGGGCGAAGTTTCGCTGGGCTTGGACCTCGAGCCGGAAAAGGGAGTGGCCGACAGTGGGGACTTGGAAATTGACCTGCCCAACCTCTTTGTTGCGGTGGCGGAAGCCGCCGAGGAGCGCAAAACCGCCGTGGCCGTGCTGATTGATGAAATCCAGTATTTCAGCCAAAAGGAACTGGGCGCATTGATCATGGCCATGCACAAGCTCCAGCAGCGGCAACTGCCGTTCGTGTTGCTGGGGGCGGGCCTGCCGGTTCTTCCCGGTCTGGCGGGTGAATCAAAATCCTATGCTGAACGGCTTTTTAATTTCCCGGACATCGGCGCGCTTTCGATGGCGGATGCCGCGAAGGCGCTGCGCGAACCGGCGCAGGCGGCCGGCGTTGTTTTTGAAACTCCCGCCCTGGCCGAAGTATTTCGCCTCACCAAAGGCTATCCCTATTTCCTTCAGGAGTGGGGCTATCAGGCTTGGAACCTGGCCGCCGCCAGCCCGATTACCTTGACCATCGTCAAAGCCGCCACCGCCACGGTCGTTCCCCGCCTCGACCAGAATTTCTTCCGCGTGCGCTTTGACCGCCTGACGCCCGGCGAAAAGAATTTTTTGCGGGCCATGGCCCAGCTCGGACCGGGCGCGCAGCGCACCGGCGACATCGCCGACACACTCAAGGTCAAAGTCACCAGCCTCGGCCCTGTCCGCGCCAAGCTCATCAAAAAAGGAATGATTTACAGCCCCGCCCACGGCGACATGGCCTTCACCGTGCCGTTGTTTGATCAATTCATGGTGCGGGCCATCCCCAAATTTCATCCGTAACTTTCCTGATTATGTCCCGCCCCGACTCATCCGCCTACGACCTCACCGACACCGAAAAGCGCGACCTCACGGAGCTTATCGAGCCGGGCAAGCCGCTCGCGGAGAAATACCGCTTCCTCATCTTCGCCGGTCCCGCAGGGCGGGACGAGGTCGAACTCGTCTGGACGGCCTTCGGCGGTGAGCCAGAATCCCGTTGGGATTCATATCGCGCCACCTCATCGCCGGGAAGGTGATTGATGTTTTCGGCAACGACACCATGTCACTCGTGCCGGTGGCGGCGGGGTGAGCAGTTCACCAATTTGAAAAAAGCGGCCGCCGTTTCCGAAGCGGGAGAAATTTTTTTTCTGCGTTGAACATTTGGCGCGGAAGGGCCAAGATGGTTTCCCAATTAAGGAATAAAAGCGAACGCGTTTTGAATTATGAAAAACTTCCCGTTGCCCGCGTGTAATCATTGAACACAAGCGGACGGTGCGGCGTTTGCACGGGGCGCGCCGCCGGATTTTTTCACGCAGAAAATTATGAAGCCCAAGAAGCCCATTGAATCCCTGATTCTGACGATTCGGGGACAGAAAGTAATCCTCGACCTGGATCTGGCCGACCTTTATGGCGCTCCCACCAAGGTGCTGAATAAGCCATCAAGCGGAACCTTGAACGTTTTCCAGAGGACTTCCTATTTCGGCTGACCGAAAAGGAGAAAACCGAGGTGGTCACAAATTGTGACCACCTCACGCGGCTTAGATTTTCCCCGAACTTGCCGGTGGCTTTCACCGAACACGGCGCAATCATGGCGGCGATGGTGTTGAACAGCCCGGAAGCGGTGACGATGAGCGTGTTTGTAGTGTAGTGCGGGCGTTTCTGCAAATGCGCGAGCAACTGGCGGCGAACGCGGCGATCCTCAAACGACTGGCGGAAATTGACAAGACACTGTTGGAACATGACTCGGCCTTGCGCGCCATCTGGACCAAGTTGCAACCGCTGCTCGCGCCGCCGCCCGAACTGCCAAAACGGCGCATCGGTTTCAACCGGGAAAACGAGACCTGATCTGGTGGCGTGACCGCCCTCTCCCCATCCGATGCGGAGAAGGAATTTTTTCTCCGTTGAACATTTGGCGCGGAACGGCCAAGATGATTCTCCAAATTAAGGAATAAAAGCGATACGCGTTTTGAATTATGAAAAACATCCCGCTGCCCCCGACGAGTCATCAACCGAAACAATATGCCGGCCCGTCCGCCGAGGAAGTGCTCGCGCTGCGCAAGCAGTTCATGAACCCCGGCATTTTTCTCTATTACAAAAAACCGCTCATGGTCGTCGAGGGTTCGATGCAATATGTCTGGGACGATTCGGGCAAGCGCTATCTGGACGGCCTCGGCGGCATCGTGACGATCAGCGTGGGGCATTGTCATCCGCATGTCATCGCGGCAGGCAACCGGCAGAGCGAGCTTTACCAACATTCGACGACGATTTATCTGCACCCGAACGTGGCGCAATACGCCGAGAAGCTGGCGTCGAAAATGCCGGGTGATTTGAAGGCGTGCTATTTCGTGAACTCCGGTTCGGAGGCGAACGATCTGGCGCTGCTCATGGCGCGGGCCAGCACGGGCAACTACGACATGATCGCGCTGCGCAACGCGTATCATGGCGGCAACGCGTCCGGCATGGGCGTCACGGCGCACAGCACCTGGAAATACAATGTGCCGCACAGTTTCGGCGTGCATCATGCGCTCGCGCCGTATCAGTATCGCGGGCCGTTCGGCTACGACGACGCGGACGCGGGCAAGAAATATGCGAATGACGTGAAAGAGGTGATTGATTTTGCCACCTCGGGAAAAGTTGCGGGCTTCATCGCGGAATCCATCCAGGGCGTCGGCGGCTTCGTGGAATTTCCGCAGGGTTATCTCAAGCAGACTTACGAACACGTCCGCGCGGCGGGCGGCGTGTGCATCGCGGATGAGGTGCAGACGGGCTTCGGGAGAACCGGCACGCACTTCTGGGGCTTTGAGACGCAGGACGTGATTCCCGACATCGTGACGATGGCGAAGGGAATTGGCAACGGCTGCCCGCTCGCAGCGGTGGTGACGACGCATAAAATCGCCGCGTCGTTGCTGGGGAAAGTCCATTTCAACACGTTCGGCGGCAATCCCGTCGTGAGCGCGATGGGCAAGGCGGTCCTGGAAGTCATCGAGCAGGAAAATTTGCAGGCGAACTCGCTCAAGCTCGGCAACCACATCCACGCCGGACTCGCGAATTTGAAGGCGAAACACAAAATCATCGGCGACGTGCGCGGCAAGGGTTTGATGATCGGCATCGAACTGGTCAAGGATCGCGCGACCAAGGAACCGGCGACGGCCGAGTGCGCGGCGGTGCTGGAGTCGGCGCGTGAAATGGGCCTGCTCATCGGCAAGGGCGGCCTGCGCGGGCAGACGATCCGGTTCGCGCCGCCGATGTGCATCACGCAGGCGGACGCGGATTTTCTGCTGGCAGTTCTGGATGAATCATTTTCCACGCTGTGAATTGTTGAAAGATTTTCGTTGAAAATTGCGGGCGGATTTTCCGTCCGGCAGTTTTCATTTTATCTTTAAGATTCACAAACGGCCGGCCGCTGGATAGATTCCGGCGCAATTATTTATGCCCGAACCCATCCCCTACCTCGACCTCAAGGCGCAAATCAAACCGTTGCGCGCGGAGATTGACGCGGCCATCGCCCGCACGATTGACAACTGCTCGTTCTGCCTCGGCCCGGACACGGCGCAGTTTGAAAAAGATTTCGCGAAGTTTTGCGGCGCGGACCATTGCGTGGCGTTCAACAGCGGCACGTCGGCGCTGCACGTCGCGCTGCTGCTGCTGAACGTCGGGGCGGGTGACGAGGTCATCACCACGCCGTTCACTTTTGTCGCGACGAGCTGGGCGATTTCCTATGTCGGCGCAACGCCGGTTTATGTGGACGTGGAGGACACGACTTTCAATCTTGATCCGAAACTCGTTGAACGCGCCATCACACCGAAAACAAAGGCGATCATGCCGGTGCATCTTTACGGCCAGCCGTTTGACATTGATCCGATTTTGCAAATCTGCAAGCAGCACAAACTGCCGCTCGTGGAAGATGCGGCGCAGGCCGTCGGCGCGAAATACAAGGGCAAGACCATCGGGACGTTCGGGGAAATTTCCTGCTTCAGTTTTTATCCCGGAAAAAATTTGGGCGCGGCGGGCGAAGGCGGCGCGCTGGTCACGAACAACGCGGCTTTCGCGAAGCGCGCGCGGTCGTTGCGCGAACACGGTTCGACGGTGCGCTATTATCACGACGAGGTCGGGTTCAATTATCGGATGGAGGGGATTCAAGGCGCGGTGCTGGGCGTGAAATTGCCGCATCTGAACAAATGGACGCAGGAACGGCGGCGCGTGGCCAAGCGTTATTCCGAGCTGCTCAAAGACACGCCGCTGCAACTGCCGCAGGAGGCAGGCCACGCGGAGAGCGTGTGGCATCTTTACGTCGTGCGGCATCCGCGCCGCGATGAACTGAAGGCGCACTTGGACGCGAACGGCGTGGGCTGCGCGCTGCATTATCCGGTGCCGCTGCACCTGCAAAAATGTTACGCGAGCCTCGGTCACTCGGCGGGCGATTTTCCGCACGCGGAAAAGGCGGCGCTCCAGTGCCTGAGCCTGCCGATTTATCCGGAGTTGACGGACGCGCAAATCCAGCGCGTGGCGGAGGTGGTCAAAGGATTTTTCGCGAAGTAATTTTCCACTCCGAAAACACCGCCGGCGGGCCTGCCCGCCGGCTTTTTTGCGCCCGGATTGCTTGCTCCCTTTCAAGACAGTGCAGGACAACCTTGTCTTGAAGAATTCCAATCCGCACCGCCGCGGCCACCGGCGGAAAAAGTTTTTTTGGAAATTCTCCGCCGCCCGCCGCCCGTCATAAAACGGTTGAAAACAAAGGTGCCTGTTATTTTGCAATGGTGGATTTCACCGGCGGACCGGCGGGCGGGATGAAGTTTTTCAAAAGTTACGGGGCGAAAAAAAACGGTTGGCAGACCATTTGCAATAGCACGCGCAATGACGTGCAATGCAAACAATTTTTGGTCGCGGAAAGCGATCCTGAATTTGATGGTGTGGAGCTGGCTGGCGCTGTTCGCAACGGCCCCGGCCCTGGCCGACCAGAACATCGAGCTGAGCTGGACCCCCAGCACCAACGCGAATGTGGCGGGCTACCTGATTTATTCCGGCACGCAAAGCCGCACCTACACGAATGTTTTTCTGGTGGGAAACGTGACGAACACCATTGTCACCGGGCTGGCGGAAGGCACGACGAATTTTTTTGCCGCCAAGGCGTTTGACACCTCGACCAATGAAAGCACCTTCTCTGAAGAAACGACTTTTGCGGTTCCCGCCATTGTGACTCCGCCGGTTGACACCAATTCAATTCCCACATCAAATCCGCCGCCGGTGATTACGAATGCTCCGCCGGTGGTGACCAATACTCCGCCAGTGGTGACGAACACGCCGCCGGTGATTGATCCGTCAATCACCAACACACCGCCAGTGATTGATCCGCCGATCACCAACACACCGCCAGTGGTGACGAACGCGCCGGTGGCCGTCAATGAGCCGCCGACTTTGAACGCCCTGGCCAACCGCTCGCTGATCAGGAATTCAGCGGCCGTAACGGTCAATTTGTCCGGCATCACCTCCGGCGCAACGAATGAAAACGATGCCTTGGTGGTCACGGCGGCCTCCGGCAATCCGGCTTTAATCTCCAAGGTGACGGTGATTTATTCCAGCCCGAACAGCACCGGCACGCTGACTTTCAAACCCGTGGCGAACGCCGTTGGCACCGCCCTCATCACGGTAAAAGTGAATGACGGCGGCGCGAGCAACAACCTCGCCACGCAAACTTTCAACGTCACGGTGACCGCCCTGCCGACCAGGATTTCCACCGCGACGCTGGCCGCGATGCCCAAAATCTCGCGGCAGTTGACGAACGCAGCGGCGCTGGCGGGCAAAAACATTTCCTTGAGCGTGGGTGTGACCGGCCGGTCGCCGTTCAAATACCAGTGGAAACGCAACGGAACCAACCTTGCCGGGGCGACCAGCGCGACGCTGTCATTGAAAAGCGTCAAGGCCAGCCAGTCTGGAACCTACTCGGTGCTGGTGTCCAACAGCGCCGGTTCCACGAACAGCCTCTCGGCATCGGTGGCGATTTATGCCACGCCAGTAGCGGATTTGACGAGCACTTTGCAGTCGAACGGCAGCTTCAGTTTCAATGTGGCGGGCGTGCCTGGCTACAAATATGTCGTCCAAGCCTCTTCGGACATGCAGAACTGGTCGGCGGTGCGAACCAACACGTCGCCGTTCACATTTGTGGACACGAACTGTATCAGTTTCGACCAGCGTTACTATCGTTCTTATTATTTGCCTTAAAAAATAACTCAAACCTGCGTTGGCATTGCCGATGCTATGAAAGAAGCATGACATACAAACAAACCATCCTGGCTCACAAACCCTGGTCACCCACGGGATCGTTCGGCTTCTCGCCCGCCGGCCTCATCGCCAAGCTGCGGAACGCCGTCAAAATTCAGATTCCCGTGGGTTATCAGGATGAAACCGGTTTTCATTACGGCGCAAAAGACGCCGACAAGTCAGCCAAGTGGCCCGCCGTCTCTTGAACCCGTCCCCGCGGCGCGGCCTGGAAACGCGCGGCGCGCGGGGTGACCTTGGTGGATTTGGCCGCCCGGCCAGCAATTCCCGGCCCTCCCCGTGATTTTTTTCCGGGCGATTTTCTTCCCACCGTTCGCTTTTCCCCGGTTGTTTCCAGACAGGCCCCCGGTTTTCTGCTTCAGATTTCGTTTTTGTATTTCGCACACCAATTCAAACATCAGTTGTCATGGCCGAAAGCGGGTCGTAGTTCAATATAAATCCCATGGGGTGTTCACCGCATTGCCTCGGGCGTCTTCAGCGGCCATGCTGGTAGCCGATGCAGGGCCGGTCAGATGAAAAAAGAAATTTAACAAATTAATGCACCGCCCAAATCAGGGGGTATTTGGTGATGGACAAAAATAGCTGGCTTGTATAATTTTAGGCCATGGAAATTGGTTCAATTGAGGCAATTGGACAGTTCAAGAAGTCGTGCATTACTGGGAACGGTGAAATTCGCTGGTGGATGAAAAAATTTATCGGTGTGAATAAGGTTGGTATTCGACTCTAAAGATGCAAACCATGATTTCAGCCTGGTATGGCGCGCGGACAAAGCCGAAGCATGAACACATTGCGGCGGCGAATCTGTGCAAGCAGTTGGATTTGGAGGTTTTTTTACCGCGGCTGCGGCTGGAAAAATTGACGCGCCGCGGACTGGTGCGCGTCGTGGAACCATTGTTCCCCTGCTATCTCTTCGTTCGCTGCGTCATCGAGGAATCCCTCAACGAAATCCAGCACACTTCCGGCATCAATAAAATCGTGCATTTTGGCGGCAAGATTCCGCAGATTCCCGATGCGATCATCCGGGAACTCCAGGACTGTTTTGAGTCGGACGAGGTGATCACCGTTGAGAGTCGTCTGGTGCCGGGAGACGAGGTGACGCTGGCGGGCGGGGCGTTCGCGGGGATGCACGCCTTGGTGCTGAAAAATCTTCCGGCCCGGAAAAGGGTTCAAATCCTGCTGGACATCCTTGGGCGTCCCACGCCGGTGGAGGTTGAGCGGGATGCCGTGATGTTGACGAGAAATTCATTGGCGGATCTGGCACCGGCCCTGGCCGCGCCCGCCCGTCAGGAGACGTTGTCCGCTTGAGTCTGTGCAAACAATTTGAATGGTTACCCGCCCATGGCGGAGTCAAGCAGTTCGTTCCTGCAAAGGAGACAAACGAACAAGTGCGGAGCCATGCCGGACCACAGCCCTAAATGAACACCCACGAAAACACGGGGATTCCCGGCTGGAAACGCGCACTGGACGTGACGCTCATCCTGCTGGCACTGCCGTGCCTGCTGCCGTTGGCGGCGTTGATCATCCTCCTCATCGGGCGTTCATCGTCGGGGCCGGTGCTGTTCCAGCAGCAGCGCGTCGGGCTTCGCGGGGGCAAATTCATGTGCCTCAAGTTCCGCACGATGTTCTGCGGCGCAGAAACCGTCTCGCATCAGGGCCATTTGAAAGACCTCATGGTTTCGGATGCGCCGATGGTGAAGATGGATGCGCACGGCGATGCCCGGATCATTCCATCTGGCACACTGCTCCGGGCTTCCGGGCTGGATGAACTGCCGCAGTTGATCAATGTTCTCAAAGGCGAAATGAGCCTCGTCGGCCCGCGTCCGTGTCTGCCTTACGAAGCGGAACAATACCAGCCGTGGCAACACGAGCGTTTCAACGCCGCGCCCGGACTCACTGGCCTCTGGCAGGTCAGCGGCAAAAACAGGACAACCTTCACCAAGATGATGCAACTGGACATTGCCTATGCCCGGAACCAAAACCTCTGGCTTGATTTGAAAATAATTTTTCTGACCATTCCCGCCCTGCTGGTGCAGATGCGGGACATGCGCCAGCAAAAGAAAACGCCGGCCTGTGGGGTGACGGCTCCATCCAGCCTGGCGGCCCGGGCAACCAATCATTAAAATTTTCCCGGACGGCATTTTTGTTGCTTCCCACAGGAAGAAATCGAAACTGAAAAAACCAAAACATTTTATGGCAAAAAAAATCAAAGTCGGCGTGGCGGGCTGCGGCTACTGGGGACCGAACCTGATCCGGAATTTCCGGGCGCTGTCCGATTGTCATCTGAAGATGATGTGCGATTTGAGCACCGCACGCCTCAAGCACCTCAAGTCACTTTACCCCGAGGTGGCGGGCTCGACGGATTACCAGCACATGCTCAACGGCATCAACCTGGATGCGATCGTCATCGCCACCAATGTCAGAACCCATTTTCCGCTGGCGAAAGCCGCGCTGCTCGCGGGCAAGCACACGTTCATCGAGAAGCCCATGGCCGCCTCGGTCGAGCATTGCGAAGAACTGGTAGACATCGCCAAGAAAAAAGGCCTCGTGCTGATGACCGGCCACACGTTTCTCTATTCTCCCGTCGTCCGCAAAATCAAGGAGATCATTGACAAGGGTGACATCGGCGAGATTCGTTACATTTCCGCGCGCCGGTTGAACCTGGGCCTGTTCCAGAAAGACATCAACGTTGCCTGGGATCTGGCGCCGCATGACCTGTCCATCATTTTGTCCATCATGGGCGAGATGCCCGTGGCGGTGAACTGCCGCGGCAGCGCCCACATCACGCCCGGCATCGAGGACGTGACGACGATGTGCCTGGCTTTCTCCCGCCAGCGTTCCGCCACGATTCAGAGCAGCTGGCTCGACCCGCGCAAAGTCCGCGAAATGACCATTGTCGGCAGCAAACGCATGATTGTTTATGACGATCTTGCGCCCCTCGAAAAAGTCCGGGTGTTCGACATGCGCGTCGAACGTCCGCCGCACTACGACACGTTCGGCGAATTCCAATACGCCTACCACTACGGCGACATGTATGCCCCCTACATCAAGCAGGAAGAGCCGCTCAAGACCGAGTGCCAGCATTTCCTCGACTGCATCAAGCACGACGTCACGCCGGTCAGCTGCGGCACCCGTGGCACGGAACTCGTCCGTATTCTGGAAGCCTCGTCCGCCTCCCTCAAGCTCGGCGGTGCACCCATCCAATTTGGCCAGCCGCAAACTGACCGCATGGCCGAACCAGCCAGTGGCAACGCGCACGCCGTGCGGGTTCAACCGGTAAAAGCGTTGACGAACCGGAATGGTTTTCGGAACAAAAAAACTTCTCCGCAGACAAACGGCAAGGCTGAATTAAAAATCGTCCTCAACGGGAACGGGCATTGAGCCGCCAGCCATGAGTTCGTCCCACGAAGCGGTCCAGCGGATCGCCCCCGACGTCAAGCTGGGGAAAAACGTCCGCATCTTTGGGTTCACCAACCTTTACGGCTGCGAGCTGGGCGACGACGTGAAAGTCGGCACGTTCGTGGAAATCCAAAAGGGTTCCAAGATCGGGAACCGCTGCAAGATTTCCAGCCACACCTTCATCTGCGAAGGCGTGACGCTCGAAGACGATGTCTTTGTCGGCCACAATGTCGTCTTCACCAACGACCGTTATCCCCGCGCGACCGCCAACGGAACATTGCAGACCGAGGCCGACTGGGCCTGCATCCCGACTTTGGTCAAGCGCGGCGCCTCCATCGGTTCCGGCGCGGTTCTGCTGTGCGGCATCACGATCGGTGAAAACGCGATGATCGGTGCCGGCAGCGTGGTCACGAAAGACGTGCCGGCCGGGGTGACCGTGGCCGGCAACCCCGCGCGACCGGTCAAGCCGCGCCCGCCGAAAGCCTGACCCGATAAAAATAAATTTGTGGCCCGAGAAAAAATTGCGCCGGGCGCGGCGCGGCGGCTAAGTCCGCTCGAACATCCAAATTGGGACGCGCTGTTGACCAGCCGCCCCGATTTTTCATTTTTCCATGGCGCGGCCTGGGCGCGGGTGCTGGCGGAAACTTACGGCTTCACCCCGCACTATTTTTTTTCCGGCCGCGCCGAGGCCCCGGAAGCGCTGCTGCCCTTGATGGAAGTGGACAGCTGGCTGACGGGACGGCGCGGGGCCGCCCTGCCCTTCACCGACGACTGCGCGCCGCTGGGGGCGGACAAAAACACGTTCGGGGAAATTTTTGCGGAAGCGGTCGCGTTCGGAAAGTCGCGCGGCTGGAAATCCCTCGAGCTGCGCGGCGGGCGGCATCTGTTTGCGGCGGAAGTCCCGGCCTCGCTTACATTTTACGGCCACAGCGTCAGGCTGGAAGACGACGAGAAACGGCTGTTTGAAAAGCTGGACGGCTCGGTGCGCCGCGCCATCCGCAAGGCGGAGAAAGACGGCGTGACGGTGGAAGTTTCGCAGGGCCTGGACGCGGTGAAAAATTTTTACGCGCTGCAATGCCAGACGCGCCGCCGCCACGGCCTGCCCCCGCAGCCGTTCCAGTTTTTTGTGAACATCCACCGGCATGTCTTGTCACAGAACCAGGGCATGATCGCCACGGCGAGCCACGGTGGAAAAAAAATCGCGGCGTCGGTTTATTTTTTCCTGGGCGGGCGGGCGATCTATAAATACGGCGCGTCGGACCTGGCGCAGCAGCATTTGCGCGGATCCAATCTGGTGATGTGGGAGGCGATGAAATGGCTGGCCCGCCACGGGGCGGCCAGTCTGCATCTTGGAAAAACGTCGCGGGCGAACGAAGGTCTGCGGCGGTTCAAGCGGCACCTCGGCGCGCACGAGGAACTGATCGAGTATGTGAAGTTTGATTTGCGCCGGGAACAGTTTGTGACGGAGACGGACGGGATTGCCGGCTGGCACAACACCGTTTTCCGGGCGCTGCCGGTGAGCCTGTCGCGGGTGGCCGGCGGGCTGCTTTACAAACATTGGGCGTGATTTTTGCTGATTTGTCGCAGGTGAATTGTTTTAATATGGAGCATCAATGAATAATGGCCGAAACATCGAATCGCCGTCCAGCTTCAGCATGGCGGACATTTACTTCGTGGTGTTCCGCCACAAGTGGAAGATCGCCATCCTCACCGGCGTCGGCCTGGTGGCGGGCGCGGTTTATTTTTTTACGCGGCCGCCGCCCTTCCAGTCAGTGGCGGAGCTGATGGTTCGTTATGTTGCCGACCAACGTTCGGTGAAGCCGTCCGACACCGGGGCGCGAGTGACCTCGGTGGTGGATCCGGGCCAGAGCATTATGAAGGATGAAATGCGGATCATCAGCAGTTATGATCTGTCGGCGACGGTGGCCACGAATGTCGGCCCCGCAAAAATCCTGGCCTTGCTGGGCGGCGGGAATGACACGATGAGCGCGGCCTCGGTCATTCAGAACGGCCTCAAGGTGGAGGCGGCGCCAGAAAGCAGCGTCATTCACATCACGTTCAGCCATCCGGATCAGACGGTGGTCCGTCCGGTGGTCGCGGCCATCATTGACGCCTATCGCGACAAACATAAGACGGTGCATAGTTCCATTGGCATGTCAGATGAATTGCTGGCGGACAACGCCTCGCAATTACTCCAAAAGATCACGGCGACGGACGAGGAATTGCGGATGGCCAAGACGAATGCGGGCATCCTTGACCTCGCCGATGCACAAAAATATTACTCGGAACAAAATTCACGCCTCCGCAAGGACATTTTGCAGGCCGAAGCCGATCTCACCGAATATCAAGCCAGCATTGGCGATATGACCGGCGTCACAAGCGGCAGGCAAAAAACCACCAACGCGGTTTCCCGCGTGCCCATTCCGGCCGACCAGATTGCAAAATACAAGGCCGTCTGCGCCCGCGTCATATTTTTGGAGAACCAACTCAACGACGATGTCGTCCTTCGGGGATTCACGGAAGACAACAAGCTGGTCAAGGAGAAGCGCGGCCAACTGGCAGACGCCGCCAAAATCAAGGCCGCCCTCGAAGACAAATACCCGGTGCTGGCGGAAATGTTTTTTTCACCGATAGCGATAGGGAATGACCCCGAAGCCAACAAGTCAGCCAACGATTCCAGAAGGATTTCAACCCTGCCAATGCGGATAAAAAAACTGACTGCCCAGCTCAATCAAATCCAGGCGGAGGCGGCGAAGCTCGGCGAGGTGGCGGACAATATCTCCCAGCTCCAAAACACGAAACAGTTGCAGGAGGAAACCTTTAAGTATTACAAGAAGACCCTTGATCAGAAGCGCATTGACGAATCACTGGCGGCGGGGCGCGACGACAACATCGTCCCGATTGACACGCCTTCCCCGCCCTACAAGGATTTCAAGAAATTTTACAAGAACGTGTTCTCCCTGTTTTTCGGCGGGCTGATCGCCGGCCTGGCGTGGGCGTGCCTCATCGAATTTTTCCTGGACCGCTCGATCAAGCGCCCCAGTGAAATCCAGAACAAGCTGAAGATCCCGTTCTTCCTGTCCATCCCGGACTTGAGCGCGGGCGGATCCAAACGCTCCACGCCGGCGAGCCGGCAATTATCCTACAACGCGGCCAACGGCAGTGCGGCGGGCACGAAGACCGGTTCGCTTGAAGTCATGGCGTGGGACAAGAACCGCCGTTTCAATTCCTACTACGATGCGTTGCGCGACCGGCTGGTGGTTTATTTTGAAGCCATCAACCTCACGCGCAAACCCAAGCTCGTGGCCATCACCAGCACGCACCGGGGTTCGGGCGTCAGCACCATCGCGGCGGGCCTCGCGGCCTCGCTTTCGGAAACGGGCGACGGCCGGGTGCTGCTCGTGGACATGAACCATGAAAGCGGCGCGGCCCGGCAGTTTATCCGGGGCGAGGCCGCCTGCAAGCTGGACGACGCGCTCGCCAGTGACAAACGCGACAGCGCCCTGGTGCAGGACAATCTATATGTCGTCACCGAGGACACCATCAGCGACAAGCTGCCGCGCGCCCTGCCGCGCCGGTTCGCCTCGCTCATCCCCAAGCTCAAGGCGAGCGACTACGACTACATCATCTTCGACATGCCGCCGGTCAGCCCCACGAGCGTCACCTCGCGCCTCGCGGGCTTCATGGACACGGTGATGCTCGTCATCGAATCAGAAAAGACCGACCAGCAGGTCGTCCAGCAGGCCAACGCGCTGCTCGCCCAGTCGAAGGCCAACGTGACCGCCGTGTTGAACAAGACCAAGCACTACATCCCCGCGCGGCTGCACCAGGATTTCCTTTCGGACACCTGATGGCCGTTGAAAATAAAAATCATTCCTCCCGCGCAGGCCCGACGCTTTGAGCGGGAGTTGTTTTTTCCAGCCTCGCCATGATCAGCAACCGCCTCTATTACCGGCTCAAACCTTTCATCCCCTGGAGCGTGCGGATGGGGGCGCGCCGTTTTTTGGCGCGGCGTCAGCGCCAGCAGCACGCCGCGACGTGGCCGATCAACGGCGCCGCCGGCAACACTCCCGCCGGCTGGCCAGGCTGGCCGGACGGAAAAAAATTCGCGCTCGTCCTCACCCACGATGTCGAAGGCACCGTGGGCATGAACAAATGTCTCCAGCTCATGGAACTGGAGCGTGCGCTCGGCTTCCGCTCCTCGTTCAACTTCATTCCCGAAGGCGAATACCGGGTCACTCCGAAAATCCGCGCGGAACTGGCGAAAAACGGATTTGAAGTCGGCGTCCACGACCTGCGGCACGACGGCAAACTCTACTGGCGGCGCGCGGATTTTTCCGAAAATGCGCGGAGCATCAACGGCTACCTCAAAGACTGGGGCGCGCACGGTTTCCGTTCCGGCTTCATGCTGCACGACCGCGACTGTTTGAACGGGCTGGACATCGAGTATGACGCCTCGACGTTTGACACCGACCCGTTCGAGCCGCAGCCCGAAGGCGTCCACACCATCTTCCCGTTCTGGGTGCCGCGCCCGGCCGGCGGCGGTTATGTGGAGCTGCCCTACACCCTGCCGCAGGACTCCACGATGTTCTTCGTGCTGCAGGAAAAATCGCCGGCCATCTGGAAGAAAAAACTGGACTGGATCGTGGAGCGCGGCGGCATGGCGCTCGTCAACGTGCATCCCGATTACGTCGCGTTCGACGGGAAAAAACGGAAGGCCTCGGAATACCCGGTGGAATTTTATTCTGAATTCCTCAAGTATGTCCGGGAAAAATACGGCCAGGATTACTGGCACGCCCTGCCCCACGAAGCCGCCGCCTGGTATCGGCAGACGTGCCCGCGCGCAGCCCCCGCGCCCGCCCGCGAAACTTTTTCCGCCACCACGAACGGTGCGGCCACGGAGAACATTTTCCAGGGCCAGTCCGCCGCCGTGGTCTTGTATTCCTACTACGCGACCGACCCGCGGCCCCGGCGCGAGGCCGAGTCGCTCGCCCGCGCCGGCATGGACGTGGATGTGATCTGCCTCCGCCAGAACAGCTCGGTGCACTGGCACGAAATCATCAATGGCATCAACGTTTATCATGTGCCGTTGAAACGCCGCCGCTCCGGCAAGCTCGTTTACATGGCGCAATACGCGTGGTTCCTGTTCTGCTCGTTTTGGTTTTTGACGGCGCGCAGTTTCCAGCGGCGCTACCGGGTCGTCCATGTCCACAACATGCCGGACTTTTTGGTCTTCAGCGCGCTGGTGCCCCGGCTGCTGGGCGCAAAAGTAATTTTGGATCTGCACGACCCGATGCCGGAGCTGTTCCGCAGCATCTACGGTCTGCCGGAGAAACATTTCATCGTCACCTGGCTCAAGAAAATGGAAAAGCGCAGCATCGGCTTCGCCCATCAGGTGCTCACGCCCAACCTCGCGTTCCTGAAACTGTTTGTCGCGCGGAGCTGTCCGGCGGAAAAAATCGCGACGGTGATGAATTCGCCGCAGACCTCCATCTTCGATTCGGCGAAACATCCGTCCGCCGCCAACGGGACGGCGGCGGACCGTCCGTTCATCCTGATGTATCACGGCCTGCTGGTGGAACGGCACGGGCTGGACATCGCCATCCGCGCCGTGGCGCAGTTGCGCGCCACCATTCCCGGCCTCCAGCT
>JAYVCM010000028.1:0-7737 GCA_043749955.1 Limisphaerales bacterium
GCCTTGGCCATGTTCGTGTGCGGATGCCGCGTGGTCTTGAACTTCCGGTAAAACTGCCCCTCCACCGCCGAGACGTTGACGATGTGCTTGTCGCGTTCCGGCGCGCGGAGCATGAGCGGTTTCAGCCGCGCGTTGAGGATGAACGGCGCGATGGCGTTGACGAGCTGCACTTCGAGCAGTTCCACGGACGGAACTTCGTGCATGAGCAGGCGCCAGGAATTGCGTTCGCGCAAATCCACCTGCTGCAAATCCTGATCGAGCTTGCCTTCGGGGAACAAGCCCTTCTGCGCCTCGAGTTCTTCCGGCAACAGCGGCACCTGCGACAGTGCAGCGGCGTGCGTGAGTCCGGCAACTTTCGAAAGTGATGGAACGCCGAGCACCGTCTCGGCTCGTTCCGACGATTGTGACAACTTGCCGAGACGGTGCTCGGCGTTCCGACCGGCGTCGCCTTCCGGCAAAATGTGGTAGCCGCGCAGACCTTCGTAGGCACCGAGCAGTTTGCGCGCGTGTGCAGGCAGGTCGTGCAACGGGCCGTGCTCGCGCGCCATCATGTGCGCGTAAAAATCCGGCGGACGCCGCACGGTCTGGCACGCGTTGTTGATGATAAAATCCAGGCGGCTGCGCGTCGTCAGCAGATGTTTGCAAAACGCCTCCACGCTCGGCGTGTGGCGCAGATCGAGGCCGAAAATTTCCAGCCGGCTGCCCCACTCTTTGAAGTCAGGCTCGGCCGCGTAACGCATCGCCGAGTCGCGCGGGAAACGCGTGCAGACGATGAGCTGCGCGCCCGCCCGCAAAAGTTTTATGCCCGCCTGATAACCAATCTTCACGCGCCCGCCGGTGAGCAGCGCCACGCGCCCGCGCAAATCCGCCGTCTCGGTGCGCTTGAGCCAGTTCAACTCCGCGCACTTGGGGCAAAGCTGGTCGTAGAAATGATGGATGGTCGAGTAATCCTGTTTGCAGATGTAGCAGTTCTGCGGCTCGACGACTTCGCGGAAGTCGGGATTGTCAGTGACTTCCTGCTGCACGAAATCTTCCGGCGGAAAAACATTGGGCGTGGTGAAAACTTTTTCGCGGCGCAGTTTGCGGATGCCGGTCTGGTGGAGCTTGGACTGGTCGCGCTCGGTCTTCTCGGCCTTGCGCTGCTTGACGCTGGCCTTCACGAGGCGACGCCGTTGCACCACGTCGGGGCAGTAGATGTCGCCCGCCGCCTTGAGCAGCCGCGTGCGGTCCTCGACGGAAAGCTGGGCGAGCAGCGCGCGGTTGGCCGCCGCCTGTTCGAGAATCTTGGCGGCGGCCTTCAGTTGTTCGACGGAATGATGATGGTGGGACGACGTGGGCATTGATTTGGCCGCGCAGAATAACAGCCGCACACACGGCGGGCGAATGAAATCAGGAACGCCGGGCACCGTCCCGGCTCGAAATTAATCCGGTTCCAACTGGCCGGGACGGTGCCCGGCGGTCCAAACCTTGCGGCCGCTGAAACGCTTGGAGAATGCTCCGCGCCTCGCCGGCTTATTTTTTCACGGTGCTCAACAACTGCTGGATCTTGTCCGGCGGCAGGGTGGTGGTGTTCAGCCACTCGGCGGCGGCCTTGGGATCGGTGCGGAGCCAGTTGCGCGCGACGTTTTGGATGGCGCTGTTGCGGCGGTTGTCATCCGTCAACGCCGTGGCGAACGCCGCCGCGAGGTCGGGATACTGCCACGTCGTGCTGCTGACATAATTTTGCATCGCGCTCTGCTTGGCGGCATCGTCCGGCAACGCCGCCAGCCACGTCGCCGTGCCCTGCGGATCGTTGCGCGACCAGCTTGACACGACGGTGTCGAGCGCCTGCGTGCGCGAAGTGCCGGTGAAGCCCGCCGCCCATTTCGACGCGGCCTCCGGGTCGGCGCTCGTCCACTGGCCGATGACGGAAATGGCCGCCTTGTTTTGCGCGTCGCCGGCGGGCAGGTTTGCCACATAAGCCGCCGCCGCCTGCGGATCGTCGGACGCCAGGCCGGAAACGACGCCCTGCAGGAAGGAGTTTTTCCCGTCGCCTTCCGGCAGATTCAACAGCATCGCCTGCGCCGCCGACGGATCATTCTGCGCCCACGCCATCGCCGAGTTTTGCATGAAGTCATTCTGCTGGGTGCCCGCCGGCAATCCTTGCGCGTATTGCAGCGCGGCCTGCGGATCACTTTGCGCCCACTGCGAACTCACCGTGCTCAACGCATTTTGTTTGGCCGAACCTTCCGGCAATTTTTCCGCCCACGCCAGCGCGGCGGTCACGTCCGACTGCGCCCATTGATTTGCGATGCTGCTGATGAACTGGTCGCGCGCCTGACCGGGCGCGAGGGTGTTGGCGAATTCCGCCGCACCTTTCGGGTCGTTCTGCGCGAGCTGATAACTTGCGTTTTGCAGCGCGTTGCGTTTGGCCTCGCCTTCAGGCAGCGATTTGATCCAATCCATCGCCGCCTGCGGATCATTTTGCGACAACGCATTCGCAATCGAGTAGGCGTAGCTCGACAACTGGCTCGCGGGCAGCAGCGCCGCCAGCTTGACCGCCTCCTGCGGATTTTGCCACGCGAGCTGGCCGATGGCGTTTTGCAAAACTTTGTTGCGCTCCGTCCCGGCGGGCAGGCCCTGCGCAAATTTCACGGCGGCGTCCGGGTCGTTCTGCACCCAGCCGTTAATGAGGCTGCTCAACAATTCCGTCCGCGTCTTGCCGGCGGGCAGCGCCGTCGCAAAATCCATCGCGGCCTTCGGATCCTGCTGCGCCCATTGCTGGCTGATGCCGCTCAACGCCTGCTGCTTCGCCTGGCCCTCCGGCAACTGCTTCGCGTAAGCCAGCGCGCCCGTCACGTCGCTCTGCGCCCACGTTGACAGCACGGAACTGATGGCGTTGCGCTTGTCGTTTCCGCTCGCGAGCGAATTCGCCCACGCCATCGCCGCCGCCGGATCGGTTGAAGCCCACGAGGAAGCGATGGCCTGATACGCCTGCGAACGCTGCTGGACCGAGGTGATTTCCGCCGCCTTGGCCGCCGCCGCCGCCGGGTCTTTGGCCGTCCACTGCGAAAAAATCTGATGCGAAAATCCCATGCCCCAACGGCGCGAATTACTCGCGCCCAAAGTCTCCGACAACTCCAGCGCCGCCTGCGGATCCGTCGCCGCCATGGCGTTCACCACCGTGTTCAAGACCTGGTCGCGGAGCTGGCCCTTCGGCAACTGCTTCACCCATGCGGCGGCGGCCTTGGGGTCTTTCGCCGCCCACGAACCGGCCACGATGCTGATGCACTGCTCGCGCTCCTGCCGGTCGGTCAGCGCATTTGCGTAGGCCATCGCCGCCGACACGTCCGCATCCGCCCAGCGCGCGAGCAATGAGTAACGGATTCCCCAGCGCATCTGCTTCGGCAGATTCTTGTCCGCGAACGCCAGCAACTGCGGGATGTCCGCCACGTCAACCTCCATCAACGTTTTCATCCAATCCTGGTCCGCGCGGTAGCCCATGTTGAACGAGCCTTTTTTCTTCAGCTCCAGAATCTTCGCTTCGATCTCCGCGAGCGACAGTTTTCCTTTGACCGACTTTTCGGATTTCTCCGGCGCGGTCGTCGGCGAACTGTTGACCGGCGGCAGTTTCAAAAAGCCGGGCGTCTTGGCGGTGTCCGCCGTCGCGGGATCGGCGGCGGCGGATTTGGCCGGCGCGTGATGCTGGCCGAGCCAGTAACCGCCGCCCATCGCGCACATGGCGAGCAGCACCGAAAGCAGGAATCCATTTTTCATAGGCAAGTTGGGATTGGACTGGCGGAGTTTCAAACGGTTCAAAAACAAAGTCCAGCAAACAAAAGGCTGTGTGCCGCCGGAGCGCGGTCATCGTTGGATGTAGGAGACGAGGTGACGAGTCTCTAACTAAAAACAAACCAAGCCGACAGAAAAGTTAGTTAAACGACCGTCCTGGGTGTGAGACAAAATTCTTCCTTCATGCCGCCAGTGACAGAGCATCGTTGCGAGCGGCGTGTTCATTCAGTCTGTATTTCCAAAAGTCCTCCAGACGGCGGCGGCTGTGCAGGCAGCGCAGGGCGAGGATGTTTTCGGCTCCGGACTCCGACCAGAACCTGCCCGATTGTTTGCAACGCCCGCCGATGACGGTCTTGCAGCCGGCCTCCACCACCCCGGAACCGATGAAGTAGCCCGCCGCCCGGAAGGTGCCATATTGCATCCGGCTCACGTTGCCAACAAAGTAGCCCAAGGCTTTTTCCACTGCCGCTGCTTGCGGTTGGCCGGTGCTTTGTTGGCGCGCCTCTTTGATCAAGGCCTGGACTTTGTCTTTGAGCAGCCGCTTGGCCCAACGCCGCAGCCGCTTTTTGTAATCCGGATGGGTCTTGCCAATCAACGCCTCGAGCACATGGCCGGCGTGCTCCATGGCGTGGCAGAAGTCCACGATCTGCAGGCCGTCCTTGAAGCATTGCCGGCCCATGTTTTCCAGGCCCGCCGCCCCGTCGATCAGCACCACCACTTTGCCGGCGCTGCCCAGGCCGCGGCGAATCGCCACCTGGCGCAGCAGCGGACCGAACTCGGCAATGGACTTGAAACTGGAAACATAGGTGGTCGATTCCCAATCGCGCACGGGGTGGCCCGCCTCATCGGTCCGGTGCTGGGTGAACACGCAGCCCAGATAAACTTGGCGCGTCTTGGCCGTGCCGTCGGCCTGTTTGCCGCGCCGGCCTTTTAACTCCTCCGGCACCATCGGCACGCCCGTCCCATCGGCGCTGACATACAGGATGGGCGCGTCGCAGGGGCCGGGCTGGGCCTCGCGCTCCTGCCAGACTTGGGCGCTGCCACCCACGCGCTGGACGACCCGTTGGATCTGCCGCGCCGAGATGACAATGCCGCCGGTCTGCTCCAAATGGCGCTCGGCTTTCTGGTAGGTGGGCTCATCGGCGCCTTCCAGACAGACGAGCTTGGCCAGGGCCGGCGTGTAACCCACCTCCAAACCCAGCGCGGCGTCGGCCGGAGCGTGACCCTGGTGTTTGCCGGCATGGTGATAATAGTCGCGCGCCAAGGGGAAGGTCCCAAAGAGGCATTGCACCTGGAGCGTTTCCCGGCCTTTGCGTTGTTCGCCCGGCTGGGGTTGATAGGTGGCATCGCTCCGGTCGGCCGCCGCCTTGAGCAGCCAGCCCACCAGGGCGTTGGCCGGCTTGAAGATCGCCGTGCGCACCAGCACTTCGAGTTCCTGCACGGCCAGCCCGTTGGGAGCCTGCGCGGCGAACCGGTCCATCAACGCTTGGATTTCCTGGTCCTGGGCCAGGAGGATTTCGGGAGCGGGGTCTTTTTTTTTAAGCCCGTAACCAGTTCGGCCCGGGTCTTCTGGATGCGGGCTTGGGCATATTGTTCGGTCAGCTGGCGAAACTGCTCATAGCCGGCGATCGCTGCCTGCAAGGCGGGCAGCTGGTTCCGCGGGACATAACGAGAAACATTCCTGCCGTTTTCCCAGAACTGATGATTGTAGTAGGGCCCGTCGGGTCCGTGCCGAAGGATGCAGAGTTTGCCCCGTTCCATGTGCTGGATTTGGGCCAGTTGTTGCAGGAGGGTTTGTGGCGTGATTTCAGTGTTCATGGGGACAGTATATTGTATCCAATATACTATTGCCACAAAAAACAGCAAAACTCAGTAGATTCGGAATTTTGTCTCACACCCGGTTGCGGGGGGTGCATCTTGACACGGTTCTTACTATATGGGTGAAACGGTTCCTCACCGGCAGAAAGTGATGCAACAAACCAGTGATCAAAAAAGGGTTCTTCCAAGTTTAGCGTTGGGATTTTCATTGAGCAACCGGGCAGCGGCAATCCCATGAGCTATCAACTCGTCAGTCGCGGCATCGGCACGAACGCCGCCATCCCCGTCACCGATCTCGCGTGGACGAACGGCGTCGTGTCCGTCAGCGGCCTCGTGACGCGCGAGCCGGTTTATTATCGCGTGGAGGTTCCGAGCAATGCGCCGAGCTGGAAAATCAAACTCACCGCCACCGCCGGTGAATCGCTGCTGGTGATGCAGCGCGGCTTTCTGCCCAACGTGGCCGCTTCGACCGAATACGCCGCCTACTGGTCTAATGGCGGGAAAAAAATGCAGAAACCCGGCGACGAGATTTATTTGCAACTGCCGGTCAATGGCCAGACCAACATCGTCGGCGGCACTTATTATCTGGCCGTCGTCGGCGAAGGCACCAATCCCGTCAGTGGCACCATCGGCTCGGGCACGAGCAGTTACACGCTCACGACGCTCGGCTCCATCGGCATCACCAACCTCGGCACGCTGGACAGCAGCGGCGCGACGGATTTGATCCACAGCAACAGCAACGAGGTCACCGAGGCCAGGGCATTTCAGTTCACCGTTCCACCCGGCACGGTCGCGCTGGAAGTGCGGCTGGAAAATACCACCGGCAATCCTTACATGACGCTGCGCGCCGATAACCAGTTGCCTTATGGTTACGAGAGCCGTGGCCGCGATGGCGGACAAAACTATCTGCTCGCCGGCAATGACCTCTTCAATATTCCGAATCCCACGCCCGGTGTGTATTCGCTGATGGTCAGCGCGCTTGCCTCCGGTGGCTATCTCCCCGCGTCCTATCGCATCCGAGTCCACGCGCTGACCGGTTCGCCGGTCACCTTCGACGGCGGCGCGATGTCGGTGACGAATCAGGAATTCAACACCTGGCGTTTCTTCAGTGTCACCGTGCCGGCCAATGCCTTCGGCTGGGACTTGCGCATCACGAACGTCACCAGCGGCGACCCGCGCCTGGTCATCCGCCGTGAATCCGTGCCCGTCAGTGTCGGCACGACTTTCGCCGCCTATTACTATTCCGACTGGCCGACCAATGGACAAATCGCCGCCGATGCTGACTGGACGGGCTACAACAACGACGTCAACGGCAACTATCAATACGGAAAAATTTTCGCGGCGGGCATGGGCGATCCGCTGGCACCGGGCAATTACATCGTCGGCGTTTTCTCGGGCGTGCAGGCCGGCGTGCAGCCGTTGAGCTACACGCTGTCCAGCCGCGGCATCGGCACGAATTTTTCCATCCCCATCGGCACGCTGACGTTCAGCAACGGCGTGGTGAACGGCACGAACCTGCCCGCCCGCGAGGTCGCCTACTACCGGCTCGATGTGCCGACGAACATGCCGGACTGGAAATTAAAACTCTCGCCCACGCTCGGTGAATCGTTGCTGATGTTGCAGCGGAATGTTCTGCCCAGCGTCGGAGCCAGCATCTACAACCCTCCCGCCAATCTGGCCGGCGGGAAAAAAATACAGAAGCCCGGCACCGATCATTACCTGCTGCTGCCGTCCTCCGGCGCGACGAACATTCCGGGCGGCACCTATTATCTCGCCGTGGCGAGCGAAGGGCAGAATCCCAATGTTGGTAACAACCAACGCATCGGCACCAATGCCGTCAGCTACACGCTCACCAGCATCGGCACGCAAGGCATCACCAACCTTGGCACCGTGGACAATTCGGGGCTGACCGACATCACGCAGAACGACGGCATGGAAGGCACGGAGAGCCGCTTCTATCAGTTCACCGTGCCGCCGGGGACATTGAGCCTCGAAGTGCATCTGGACAATCGCGTCGCCAATCCGCAGATGACGCTGCGCAGCGACAGCCAGATTCCTTACCCGCTCGATGGCTTCGGCAGCGACGGCGGGCAAGCCTACAACTGGACGAGCGCGAATCTCATCAACATCCCCAATCCCGCCGCCGGC
>JAYVCM010000029.1:0-4804 GCA_043749955.1 Limisphaerales bacterium
GCCATGAAACCGATGGGACAAAAATCCTTGCTGCCGCGGTTCCAGCCGCCGCCATGAATCCACACCACCACCGGCAGCTTGCCGGCGGGTTTCTTCGGCGAATAGATGTCGAGCCGCAGGGACAGCCCGCCGGCCTGTGCGTATTCGAGGTCGCGCTCCACTTTGACTGTGTCTGGCAGACGCGAAACGCAGCCGGAAGTTGCAGCCAGCGCGACGAGGACAACCAATGACCTTGCAATGGAAAACTTCATGCCGCCGGTTTCTGGTTGCGGAACAGATAATGGGAGACCAGCCATTCCTCGCCGTTGCGGAATCCCCAAAGCTCCGCGCAAGCCATGTAAAACACGCGCCAATAAACCCACCAGCGCGTTTCATTTTCCGCGCCGTAGGTTTGCGCGAAGAGCGGGCGGATGGTTTTTTCGTTCGCGTCCATGTTCGCCAGCCAGGCTTCCGCAGTTTTTTGGTAGTGCACTCCATTGACGCGCCAGTGATTCTCAATACTCAAATCACGTTGAAAATAAAGGAGCAAATCATCGCTCGGCATGATGCCGCCGCTGAAAAAATACCGCGCCATCCAGTCCGACTCATCACGCGCAACGAAGTGGTAGGCGAATTTTTTGTGGGTAAAAATGTGAACGAACAATTTCCCCCCCGGCTTGAGCCAGCGCGAAATGTTCCCCATGAGATGCTCGTAATTTTTCATGTGCTCGAACATCTCCACGGAAACCACGCGGTTAAATTTTTCCGCGATGTCAAAACGGTTCATGTCGCAGGTGAGGATGCGGAGATTTTTCAGCCCGCGTTTCTGCGCCTCGGCATCTATGTGGATTTTTTGCGTCGCGGAATTGGAAACGCCGGTGATGCGCGCGTTCGGAAATTTCTCCGCCATCCACAGCGACAGCGAACCCCAGCCGCAGCCGAGTTCCAAAATGTTTTGTCCATCGGCAAGCTGCGCGCGTTCGCAGGTCAGCTTGAGCATCGCTGCTTCGGCGGTGTCCAGCGTCGTCACGCCTTCCGGCCAGAGCGCGCCGCTGTATTTCAATCGTGCGCCGAGGCAGAGCTGATAAAACCGCGTCGGCACCTCGTAATGCTGCTCGTTCGCGGCCTGCGTCCCGACGGCGATGGGACTTTGCTTCAGCTCGGCCACGAGTTTCAGCAGGTGCGCCTGCTGTGCCTCGGCGCTGCCTTGGTTTTCTTCGCGCAACCGTTCGCGCAGCAGCCGCCGGATGCCGATGCGGATGAGCCAGTCGGGCAAAAGATTTTTTTCCAGCAGCCGGTCCAGCGCCAGCGTCGGCTTCGGCAGGGCAAGGTGATTTGTCTCGGTCACGGGCTTCAGGGTCAGGGTTTGTTCAGAGTTCATAAAGTCAGGCTGGATTGATTGAGGTGTTCGCGATGCGCGTCAGCGTCTTGGACTGCGCCAGCCCTCTGGCGCTTTCCACGCGCGCCGACCGTTCCAAAAGCGCCAGAGGGCTGGCGCAGTCCAAAACCTTGCGGCCTTTGTGAATCCCCTTGGAAACGTTGCATTGCTTGGCTTCATTTTGATCCCTTCTTAAACCACGGCACGAACGCGCTCGTCGTCCGCTGGTATTCGCGATACGCGTCGCCTTTGCTCTTCAACGAAAGTTCTTCCGTCAACGGAATGCCCGTGACGCGCAGCAAAAAGAACAGCATCAGCGCCGGACAATAAATTGTCGCGCAACCGAGCGGCGAGCCGAGCGCGAAAACAAAAAATCCAACCCACACCAGCCATTCAAAAAAATAATTCGGATGCCGCGAATAATTCCACAGGCCGGTCTGGCAAATCTTCCCTTTGTTTTCCGGGCGCGAACGGAACCGTTTCAACTGCCAGTCGGCCACACCTTCGCCGGCAACAGCGATGAACCAGATCGCCGCGCCCAGCCATTCCAGCCGGGAAATTCCCGGACGGTCATTCAGGCAGACAATTAAAAATGGAATGGAAAGCAGCACGATCAGCACGGCTTGAAGTTGGAAAAAAATCAGCGCCTGCAATTTCAGATTCTTGCCCCACTTCGCGCGCATCTGGCCGTAGCGCACGTCCTCGTGCGGATGATGGCCCATGACGCGGATGTAAAGATGCGTTCCCAAGCGCAGGCTCCACAGCGACGCCATGCCCGTGATGAGCCAGCGCCGCGCCGGATCGCCTTGCGTGGTCGCCGCGAAAAAAACCGCCACGGGCGCAAACGCATACGACCACGCGATGTCCACGATGCCGAGATTGTTGATCCGCAGCGCGAGCCACCAGATGACGAGCATCAGCGCGACGGCGAAAACGCCCACCGGCCACAACGTGTTGAGAAATTCAGTCAGCATATTGGTTGGAGCGCCGGCCTCCGGCACGGCTCCACCAGGCGAACATTGCCAACGTGCCGTGCTGGAAGCCGGCGCTCCAATGGCAAATCGGCAGCAGTCTTCGGTTTCATTTTTTGATCTGCGCCAGTTTTTTCAGCGGCGGCAGCAGGAGAAAATAAATCAACGCGGTCAGAAACGGCGCAATCACGACCCAGGCGAGGATGCCGTGCAGCCCGGTCAGGCCGAACTCCTGAAAAAATTTCACCGGCGACTCGTGAAATTTGCGGAACAATTCCGGGATGGAAAAACTCACCGGCTCCGCGCGGACCAGCCATTCGCCGATGCGGACGAACACCAAAATCAGCGCCAGTTGCAGCGGCGAAGCGAGCCAGTTGACGAGCTGGATGACGGGCTGGTTCAGCTTGAACCAGACGCCGGCGATGGCGCACAACAGGGTCGTTGCGCCGAGAATCGGGAAGAGGCCGAGGTTGAGGCCGAGCGCGATGGTCAGCGCGATTTTCTGCGGCGTGAACCCCTGCGTGAACTGCGCGGCGATCAGCGCCACGACGCGTTCCTGCCAGAATTTTTTCAGGCGCGATGGAGGGGTTGTTGGTGGCATGACGCATGGAAATTATTTTTGCCGGAGCAACACCTGGGCGATCCGCGCATCCGTCGGCAACCGGAACAGCGTGATGAGCATGTAGCCGGACATCGCGATGTTGCCGAGGAGCAGGATGGCAATGAGCCACGCGGCGCGCGCGAACCAGCCGGTTTCCTTGTAGAAAACCCACGCGTAAAACGTCAGGAAGCCGAAGTAGCAGTCGAACAGCGTGGCGATGAACCACGGATGCGTGACGAGGGCCTGCGGCGTTTTCCACAGCGCGCACTGATAGCTGGCCCAGCTCGTCGCGCAGAGCATCGTGACGAGGACGAACATGAAAATGATGCGGAGGAACCAGATCATAATTGTGTGAGCGTCGGATTGTTTGGCCGCGTATAAAGGGCCTGCACGACGGTGATGTTCCGCATGGCGAATGCCGCCTCACAGTAGGAAAAATAGTAATTCCACTTGCGGATGAAGCGCGTGTCGAACTTGAGCGCGCGGACGGCGGCTTCGTTTTGATTGAACGCGATGCGCCAGCGTTTCAAGGTTTCCGCGTAGGAAAGCCCAAGGTCTTTCAAATCGTGCAGGAACAGATCGCCGGTCGAGCGCAGCGCTTCGTTGACGCGATGGACGGACAGCAGCAGCGAGCCGGGGAAAATATGTTTCTGAATCCAGTCCACATTTTTGCGGAGCGAGTCGTAGCGCGAATCGGGACAGGTGATCATCTGCAACGCCAGCAGTCCGCCGGGCTTCAAGACCTCGTGGCACTTGGCGAAATACGTTTCGAGATACGCGTCGCCGACGGCTTCGAGCATTTCAATGGAGACAATTTTGTCGAACTGGCCGATGAGCCGGCGGTAGTCCATCAGCTTGATTTCAATTTTGTCGGCGAGATTTTCCTTCTGAAACAGTTCGCGGGCGTATTTGAATTGTTCCTCGGAAATCGTGACGGTCGTGATGTGGACACCATAATTTTTCGCCGCGTGTAAGCTGAAACCGCCCCAGCCGCTGCCGATTTCGAGGACGTGTTCACCGGGTTTCAGTTTTAGCTGGCGGCAGAGGCGGTCGTATTTGGCGATCTGCGCCTGTTCCAAGGTAGGGCGGCGCTGCTGCACCGCCGCACCAGCATCGCTGCGCTCGCTGGTGGGATTGGGGCAGAGCGGCAGCTCTGCCCTACCAGGTTCGAACAACGCGGACGAATAGGTCATCGTCGGGTCGAGGAACAGTTTGTAGAAATCATTTCCCAGATCGTAATGGTCGGAAATGTTGCGGCGGCTGGTGTCGAGGCTGTTCGGGCGGAGCAGATGGCCGAGGCGGTTCTGCCAGCCGAGCAGGTTGACGAGAAATTTTTTTCCGCGCGCGCCGGACATGGCCGGCGAATTTTCCACGTTCAGGATGAACCACGAAATGACGCGAGTAATGTCATCCGTATCCCAGTCGCCATCCACGAACGCCTCGCCGAAGCCGACGTCGCCGAACAGGACACAGCGTTTGAAAAAATTCCAATTTACGATGCGGACGCCGGCGGAGATTTGTGCGCCCGGCTGGCCGATTGTTTTCCGTGTGCCGTCGGGCAGTTCTAGATGCAGGCAGCCGAGCGTCATCTGCTCCAATGACTGCATGACGACGCGCTCGTAGAACCTTGGAGCGCGGACAGCCTTGTCCGCGAGTCCTGCCGCCGTGTGAACTCGCGGACAAGGCTGTCCGCGCTCCGCGACGCTGGCCGGCGCAAGTTTGGTAGAAATTCCGGTGGCGGTGGATGGGTTCATTTTGAAGGCAGGGTTGAATGTGGACGCAAGACTTCGCGTTGCTGCGCGGCGTTCTCCGACTTGCGATAATACGGAGCGCGCTTGAGCCACAGCCGCAGCGCGTGCCAGTGGATCAGGAAAA
>JAYVCM010000030.1:0-2962 GCA_043749955.1 Limisphaerales bacterium
CATGTGTTTCACATCCCAGCCGCTGTCCACGAACTCGCACGCCAGCCAGTCGAGCAGCGCCTGGTTCGGCGGCAGTTCCCCCTGCGCGCCGAGATCGTCCACCACTTTGGAAAGTCCGACGCCGAAGAATTGTTTCCAGAGACGATTCATCACCACGCGCGCGGTGAGCGGATTGTCGCGCGACACCAGCCAGTTCGCGAGATCGAGGCGATTCAATTTCCGCCCGTCGGCCTTCGGGTCGGAACTCGCCAGGTATGCGGGCAAGGCCGGCTGCACGATGTCGCCGGTCTCGATCAGAAAATTCCCGCGCGGCAGCACGCGCACCGTGCGCGGCTGGGCGTTGGTGATGGAAACCAGGCAGCGCGGAATCGGGGCTTCAAAGTCTTCCTTGGGTTTGCGCGCGGCATCGAGCTGCTGCTTCACCACGGCGGTTTCCGGCGCGACATTTTTGAAGTGCACGAACAGTTTCTCCTTCTGTTTCTCGTCACGCTTGTCTTCGGCGATCAGCAACAGCTCGGAAATTTCTTCCTCCGGCGGATAGCGCAACGGGCCTGCCAGTGCTTCCGCGTTGGTCGTGACTCCGATCCGAAAACGTCCAAGCGCGTGGCCGGGGTGGTTCTGCCTGAGTTCGAGCGTCAGCGTTTCACCCGCCTGCAAACTGACTGGCGATGAGAATCCCAGCACGAGCTGATGCGCTTGGTTGGTCTGCGGCCAGATGGACCAGCCCGCGGTCGCCGCCTGCGCATCGTCATCAATGACCGACCGGGCGCTGCTGGTCAGGATGGAATTCGTTCCGGCGCTTTGGCTTTGCTCAAAATCGGCGCGGGCCGAGCTGAATAAAATCAAATTGGTCGTTCCATCGGCCCGCGAAATGTTCGCGACCACTTTTGTCAAAACGAAGTTGCCGTCCTCCGAACGGCCCGGGCCTTTGCCCGGCAGCGAATCGTGCGGCAACGCTTCCACGCGCAAGCCCACCAGGTCGTTGACCGCGTTTGTGAACGACAAGGTGTAAGTGTTCGTCCCGGTATTTTTCCCCTTGGCGAGCACGGAATTATTCTTCTCGATCTTCAGTTCATTGCCCGCCGCCGCCAGGGCAGTTGCCGGCGGCAACGCCTTCCAACGACTTTCTTGAATCACGGCGGCCGTCTGAACTTTCAGCCATTCGGCGTAGGCCGCCAGCCATTCGGGGCGGGGCGCGTCGAACTCCTTCTGCGCCGGCGCAAGAACTTCGTCCAATTTTTTTATTTCCACCGCCTGCTGCGCGTCCGGCAGCAAAAGCCCCGGCTCACGCTTGCCGATGATCGGCTCTTCGAGGTCGGCGAAGAAAGCGCCGAGGGAATAAAAGTCGCGCTGCTTGATGGGATCGAATTTGTGGTCGTGACACTGCGCGCAACCGACGGTCTGCCCCAGCCACACGGCGCTCACGGCGCGCACGCGATCCGTCAACATGCGGGCTTCGTAGTCTTTCGGCTGCGTGCCGGTTTCTTCCGTGGAGAGGAGGAGCCGGTTGAACGCGGAGGCGACTTTTTGTTCGCGCGTGCTGTCGGGCAACAGATCCCCGGCCAGTTGCTCGCGCGTGAACTGGTCGAACGGTTTGTTTTCGTTGAACGCCTTGATCACGTAATCGCGATACGGCCAGACGTTTCTCGGATTGTCAGAATGATAACCAATCGTATCCGCAAAACGCACGACGTCGAGCCAGCCCATCGCCATGCGTTCGCCAAACTGCGGCGAGGCGAGAAGCTTTTCGATGAGACGCGCAACCGCGTCCGGCGATTTGTCCTGCGCAAACGCCTCCACTTCCTCCGGCTTCGGCGGCAAGCCAACGAGGTCAAAGCAGAGTCGTCGCGCGAGCGTGCGGCGATCCGCCGGGGACGAGGGTTTGAGGTTCAACTCGCGCAAACGCTGGCGGACCAGAACATCTACGGGATTTTTGTCCGGCGGCGTCGCGGGCTTGACCGGCGCGACGTAGGCCCAGTGTTTTTCATACTTCGCCCCGCCCGCAATCCAGCGGCGCAACAATTCCTTTTGAGCCTGAGTGAGTTTCTTGTGCGTCTCGGCTGGCGGCATCAAGTCATCCGCGTTCGCGGTGAAGATGCGGGTGATAATTTCGCTTTCCGCCGGTTTGCCCGGAACAATCGCGCCCTTGGCGACCGCATCCTCGCGAACATCGAGGCGGAATTTTCCTTTGCGCGTTTTCTGGTCCGGGCCGTGACAATGAAAACAGTTGTCCGAGAGCACCGGCCGGATGTCGCGATTATAGCTGATGCTCTCCGCCGCAAGACCGGGAAGCACCTGCCCCAACAGGACAAATCCACAAGTCACGCTGGCCAAGGTTGCGGTTGATTTCATTGTGCGTTGGTTTCCAACATCTGCGTGCCGTGTGGTAACAGTATTGCCTGCGTCTTGGCAACCCGAACAAACCACCCGGACAAACCATCGGCAAAGCGTGGGCGAGTGTTTTCATCCATCTTGATGGCAGCGAGTCTAGCGGATGAACCAAGGGACACCCAATAACTCAAACGAGGTATTTGCTCCCGCAGACCGGTTGCGTAGCCTCTGACATTGCTTTACCCCGTTTCGCATCGCGCATCATGACACGATTCACAATTAAACTTTTGACCGCTCTCCTGTTCTGCATCGCACTGACGTCGCCCGCCGAGCAATTCAAGTTCGCGAATCAAACCCTCACCGTGCCCGACGGCTTCGAGGTGGAGCTGGTCAGCACGACGAATCTGGTGGCGCGACCGGTCTCCGGCTCCTTTGATGAGCAAGGGCGGCTTTACGTCACCGACTCTTCCGGTTCGAATGAAAAAGTTGAAGTCCAACTGGCCAATCCCAATCATCGCGTGCTGCGCCTGGAAGACACCGATGGCGATGGCAAGTTCGACAAGAGCGTCGTGTTCGCAGACAAGCTCATGTTCCCGGAAGGCTGCCTGTGGCATGACGGTTCGCTCTACGT
>JAYVCM010000031.1:0-9207 GCA_043749955.1 Limisphaerales bacterium
GTAGCGGCAGGCATCTTGCCTGCCGTAGAGCCGGGCGTCTCGCCCGGCGGATGGGGCGTGGCAGCGGAGTGGCGCTTGGGAGATATGGCTGATTCAGCAGATGCGGGCGCGGAGCCGGGCGGCAGGATGCCGCCCTCTACGGCAGGCGAGACGCCCGCCGCTACGGTCTGCTGGCTTTGCAACAGCATTTCCGCGATGCCGGCGCACGCGCCAAAATTTCCGTCAATCTGGAACGGCCCGCACAGATCAAAAAGATTTGGCAGCGTGCGCTTCTGCAAAAGGCCGTTGAGCTGGCGGAAGGCGAAATCGCCGTCGCCGACGCGCGCCCAGAGCGGAATGCGCCACGCATAACTCCAGCCCGTGCTGCCATCGCCGCGCCATTTCAACAAAACTTTTGCCGCCGCAAAGAGATTGGTTTTCGCGGGCGTGATCTCCGCGCCGGGATACAGCGCGAACAGCGGCGACATGTGGCGATGATTATTGTCCGGCACATCCACGTCTTCGAGCCATTCCTGGAGCTGGCCGTGCTGGCCGATTTGATCGGGCGCGACTTGCTGGCGGACGGCGGCGAGCTGCGCGGCAAATTTTTTATCCGTGCCTAAAATTTTTGCGGATTCTATCGTCGCATCCATCAGCGCGCGGATGATTTGATGATCCATCGTCGGGCCGATGCAAAGCCCGCCTTGTTCCGGCGAGAACGACGGCGACGTGACGAGCCAGCCGGTCTTGGAATCTTTCACCATGTAGTCCATGAAAAATTCCGAGGCGGATTTCATCGCGGGATAGGCGCGGGCGAGAAATTTTTTGTCGCCCGTGAAAAGATAATGTTCCCACAGATGATAGCAGAGCCACGCGCCGCCGGTCGGCCAGATGCCGTCAATGTTGTTGATGGGCGCGGTGCCGCGCCAGAGGTCGGTGTTATGATGCGCCACCCAGCCGCGCGCGCCGTATTGTTTTTTTGCCGTGCGCGCACCGCTGATGGCGAGGTCGTCAATCATGTCGAACAACGGCCCGGTGCATTCGCTCAAGTTGCAGAGTTCGGCGGGCCAGTAGTTCATCTCGCAATTGATGTTGAGCGTCCACTTGCTTTCCCACGGCGGATCGAGCAGTTCGTTCCAGACGCCTTGCAGATTCGCGGGCTGACCGCCGGTCCGGCTGCTGGCGATGAGCAGATAACGGCCATATTGAAAATGCAGCGCCGCCAGCGACGGATCGGTTTCCAGTCCGGCGGTTCGAACTTTTTTTAATCGCTGATCCGTCGGCAAACCGGCTGGATTCTCAGCAGGCCGTTGAAGCAAGTCGGGTTCGAGATTGAAACTGACGCGCCGGAAAAGTTTCCGGTAATCGGCAAAATGATCGGCCAGCACATCAGCAAACTTACGCTTGCTCAAATTGGCCAAATCTTTCGCACAACGCCCGGCAGGATCGGCGCCGATGTCTTGAAAATTTTTGAAACTCGTCGCCGCGACCAACTGGAGCGTGGCGGAGTCAGCTTTTTCGACGGTAATGGAGTTGTCGTTCGTGGAAATTTTTCCACCGAAAGCGATGACGCGAACGCGCGATTCGAAGCGCAAGCCGTCGTCTTGAACGCGTCCGGTGAGAATCAAATCAGCCACGTTCGCAGGCAAGAAGCGGGCCTTTTGGTCCGGCGAGGGAAGTTCAGCGCGCGTTTCCGAATTCGGATGCGGGCTGTCCATTTTCAACGTGAAACTGATTTGCCCCGGCTTGGTCGCAGTGATCAGCAGAACGATTGCGCGATCAGGATAACTGGCATATGCCGAGCGCACGAACGTGACGTCGCCGGCTTTGTAACTCACGCTCGCGAGGGCGGAATCCAAATCCAGTTCGCGGCGATAATCCGTCACGTCCCCCTGGCCCACGAAATGCAAACGCAAATCGCCGAACGGTTGATAAGCTTTCTGCCGGACGGGGTCGCTAAGAAAATTAGTTTTGCCAAGAGCTGATGCTTCCTTGCTTTTGCCTTCGCCCAGTAAGCGGCGGATCTCCGCGAGATGGTCGCCCGCGCCGGCGCGGACATAATCGTGTGGCCGGCCTTTCCACAGCGTGTCTTCGTTGAACTGGATGCGCTCGTCAAAAATTCCGCCGAAGACCATCGCGCCCATGCGTCCGTTGCCGATGGGCAGAGCATCCGTCCACTTGTCAGCAGACTGCGCATACCAGAGTTTGGCCGCCTGATTTTCCGCGGCGGCCAGCGGACATGCCAGACCGAAGAGCAGACAACCTGCAATGGTGAGGCGTTGCCGGAGCGATCGAAGAGAAGCGTGGCAGCTGGGGTGGTGGTTCATGGAAAATTCGAAACGAGCTTGTCGCTTTTGCCCGTCAGCGTCAAGGGGCAGTGGTTCAGGAAACACTTTTTCCAACCACGAAATACACGAAAGAAACACAAAACCAGAATCAGGTTGAGTGGCGGGACCGCTTCACCGCACGAACGACGGGATGGGCCGAATCAAAATCAAACGCTCCATTCAGCTTGAGTATTGAAGCGGCATGAATGCCGCGCGCTGCCGGCTTCGTCCGGCCTTTCGTGTGTTCCGTGGGTTTCGTGGTTTGCCCCGGCTCACTAATCAGCGCCACCGATTTTCCAGGCGGCAGCCATGGCGATGAGCACACCGAGGCCGGCGGTCAGATACACGGTGTTCGTCATCAGGGTCAGGTGCGTCGCCCAGATCATGCCGAGCTTGCCGAGGACAGAACCGATGACACAAAACACGACGGCGATGGAGGAGAAAAGCGGGCCGGGCGTGTCTTGGCTGGCGATTTTCACGGCATAGCCGCACAACGCGCCAATCATCGGGGCGAACAGAAACGGCACGTCGAAGCCAAACAGCTTGGACAGCCCGGTCCAGACCAGCGCGCCCACGAGCGCGGCGGCAAAACCGAAACCCACGCTGCGGAGCAAAAGGGTTTTATCAGAATACCGCACCAGCACCTTTTCCTGGGACACAACGAGTTTTGTTTTTACGGGAACACAGAGGGTGCCGCACTTCCGACAGGAATTGATGGTGCCTTCGCTCGTGGGCTTGGTGCTCACACAGAGGGGGCAGAACAGCTCGTTGCATTTCCGGCACAGCCATTGGCCGCCAATCTTGGGATGGAATTTGCACGCGGTTTTTCCCGGCGGCGGCTCCGCCAGTTCCATTGCGTGTGGCGCGGCGGCGGCGGAAACGGGCGCGGGTGCTGGCGCTTCCGCCGGCGACATTTCCGCTGGCAGCGCGGGCGTGGCCGGATGGGAACCGGAAATTCTCAAACCGCCAACGGCCGGTGCCGGGGCCGGGCTGGGAATTTTTATCCGCATGGGCGCGGGTGCAACTGCGGGCACGGCAACGGGCACGGCAACGGGCGCGGTGAAGGCGGCATCATCCAGAAAAAGTAATTCCACCCCGCCGAGCCGCAGCGGCTGGCCGGGCTGCAAAACGCCTTCGCCGACCGGCGCATGATTGATGAAGGTTCCATTCGTGGAGCCTAAATCCTGGATGCGGACGGAGCTGCCATCCACGATGATTTGCGCATGGTGGGTGGAGACCGAGGCGTCGCTGATCTGGAAGTCGTTGGCCTCGCCGCGCCCCAGACGGTTCGCCCCCGGTTTGAGTTCAAACGCGCGCGCCTGCGGGGTGCCGGAAAAGATAATCAGTTTGGCCATGACGGAATCGGGTTGGTGGAATGATGAAAGCGATAAATAAATTTCCCGCCCATGTCCATGATTAAAATTTGGGAGCCCGCCGTTTGGGTTTATGCCTGATACGGCTCCCGACCCCGCAGCGATTGCGGAGCGCCGATCTCCGATCCGGCGTGTTTGTGGGTGAAGTTCAACTCCTGCCGGGTCGGAGACCGGCGTTCCGGGAGCGGTGCCAAGTTGCGCGCCTAACCTTTGGCCGGCTTCGCAAAACAACAGCAGCGATATGAAAGTTCGCCGTTTCGCAGCGCGTTGTGAATCCGTGAGCCTTTGACGCCGGCAAAATCAGCGCCGAGCGCGTGCAGAAATTTCGGGAGATGACCGGCGACCAAAGCCTGCGAGTGCGGAGAATTTCGATCCAGGCCGCGCGGCGTCACCGCCCTGCGAATTGCCAACGCCGTGAAATGCACTGCCGGTTTCAGCCCGTCACTTCACCGTCGGCAGAAACAGATCGTAAGGGTTGTTGGCGTCGTATTTGAAGGCGGAAAAGGAGTGGTTGTTCCATTCTTCCACGTGGCCGTCGGCATAAAGCACGTTGCCTTTGAGCGTGTGCAGTTCGGTGGTCCACCAGTAGCTCGCGCCGGTGGTGGTGCGCAGGATGGTCGGGCTGGGCGAGGGGTTGCAGGCGAGGTTGCGGTCGCCGGCGAGGATGCTGTCGGGCTGCGAAAAATCAGCGGTGACGCCGACGAAGTAGCTCAAGTTGCCGTTGGTGAACGTGGAAAAATTGTCGGCGGGAAAGCGCATCAAATCGGCTTTGCAGACGAGGACTTTTGGATAGACGAGTTCATTGGAAATCGTTTTGAAAATGTTATAGGAAAAATAAAACGGCCCGCCCATGAGGTAGCCGTTCTGGACGAATTCCTTGGCGCCGCCGCCGGCCATGGGCACCTGCATGGGGAACTGGCTGTTGTGGTCGTGCATGAACAGATGGAAGCCGAGGCCGACCTGCCGGAGATTATTCTCGCACCAGACGCGTTTGGCGCGGGCCATGGCCGCCGCCAGCGCGGGCATGAGCATGGCGGCGAGGATGCCGATGATGGCGATGACGACGAGGAGTTCCACCAGCGTGAACGCGGGGGTTTTTCGGCGGGGAACGGGCGGTGAACCGGTGGGTGTCACGGCGCGAGCCTAGCAAAGGCGCGGGCGGGGCAAAGTAAATTCGCCGGCGCGGTCCGGAAAAACGTCCGGGATTTCGGTGGTGGGATCATTTGGAACGCCGGGCACCGTCCCGGCTCGAACGAAACCAAGCTGCAAACTTGCCGGGGCGGTGTCCGGCGTTCCGTGCCCGGCGGTGCGGCCGCACCGCCACCAAAATCAGAACCGTGGGCGCCGGGATTTGGCTTGACGGACGGGGTTCATGTCTTTAGTTTCCGCATACTAAAGCGGTAATGTTGCTGGCCGTCCAGCGTGCGAAAGTCGGAGACACAGGTCTTTCCGGCTTTTTTGTTCGCCGGATTCGGAGAGAACCACTGCCGCAAAGAGCTTATGAATGCTGATTTTTTAGCCGGACTGGAATTTTGGGAACGCGAAAAAGGCGTCAGCCGTGAGACCCTCATGGCGGCCGTCCAGGAAGCGTTGTTGCAGGCGGCCAAGAAGGCCGTCGGCCCCGCGCGCGAACTGCGCGTGGAGATGGACGCCAAGACCGGCGACATCAAGGCCTTCGCCAAGCTCATCGTGGCGGACAAGGTGATCTCGCAGCACGACCAGATTTCCCTGGCGGAGGCGCGCAAGTTCAAGGCCGACGCGAAGGTCGGCGACGAGCTGGAAAAGGAAGTGACGCCGACGGGTTTTGGCCGCGTGGCCGCGCAATACGCCAAGCAGGCGCTCATGCAAAAAGTCCGGCAGGCGGAGAAGGCGCTCATCTTCACGGAATTCAAAGACCGCGTGGGCGACATCGTCAGCGGCACCGTCCGCCGGTTCGACCGTTCGGATGTGATTTTGGACCTCGGCAAATACGAGGCGCTCATGCCGAACAAGGAACGCGTGCCGACGGAGGAATATCAGGTGGGCGAACGCATCCGCTGCTACGTCAAGGCCGTGCAGGAAGGGCCGCATGGGCCGGAGATTATTTTGTCCCGCGCCGACCCGCGTTTCATCATCAAGCTTTTCTCGGTGGAAGTTTCCGAGATCAGCGACGGCACGATTGAGATCAAGGGCATCGCGCGCGAACCCGGTTTCCGCACGAAGATGGCGGTCTATTCCCGCGACCCGAAAGTGGATCCGGTCGGCGCGTGCGTCGGTATGCGCGGCCAGCGGGTGAAAAATATTGTCCGCGAACTGAACAACGAGAAGGTGGACGTGATCCCGTGGTCCTCGGACATCAAGGCGTTTGTCACGAAGGCGCTGGAACCGGCGCAGTTGCGGAGCGTGGAACTGGACGAGGTGCGCAAGCGCGTCAAAGTTTTGGTCGCGGAAGACCAGCTCTCGCTCGCCATCGGCAAGCGCGGGCAGAACGCGCGGCTGACGGCGCGTTTGACCGGCTGGGAAGTGGACATTGACGCCGAACACATCGTGACCAAAGGCTTTGACGAAAAAGTTGCGGAAGCCGTGGAGCAGATCGCCACGATCCCGGGAGTCACCCGCGAACAGGCCAATGCGCTCGTTCATGCCGGCGTGACGCGGCTGGAAGATTTGTTGTCGGCGGAGGCGTCCGATATCGCGGACATTCCGCAGATCGGCGAGAGTGCGGCGGCGATTTTGCAGGCGGCCCACGCCGAGGCCGGACGCCGCATGTTGACCGTGAAAGCCTGATCGCATGAAGCCGGTGAAAAAAAGTTTTTGGTTGTGTATCAAGCCATGAAGGCTGAAGGCACATTCCGGTGGTTGACGGTGAAAAAAAATTATGCCCGTTCGTATTTACGACATTGCGAAGAAACTTGGCCTCGAGAGCAAAAGCATTCTCACGAGGGCCAAGGAGCTGGGCATTGCTGCCGCCAAGGTTCCGTCAAGCTCGCTCGATAAAATCAGCGCCGAGTGGCTGGAAGAAGAATTGATCAAGGGCGACCCGACGCTCGCCGCCCGGCTCGCGCCGAAACCCGTCGCGGAATACAAGCCCGCGCCCGTCGAGGAAAAAATCGTTCTCATCACCGCGCCGCCGCCGCCGCCCGCGCCGGAACCATCGCCGGAGATTTTCACGGAAGCACAATCCGAGTCCGCGCCGGCCGCGACAGATGGGGAAACACCCGCGCCGTTCGTCGCGCCGCCCGCGCCCCAGCCCGTGGTGCCGCCGTCGCCGCCGAAACCGCAGATGGGCGACAAGGTGGGTTTCATCCAGTTGCCCACGCGGCCCGCTTCTTCGCGTCCGGGTGAACGTGGCGGTGATCGCAATGCCCCGCCGCAGACGCGCCCGCAGCCGGGTGGTCGTCCGCAGCCCGGCGGCCGTCCGCAGCCCGGCGGTCGTCCGGGCCAGCCGCCATCACGCGGCAATGGTCGTCAACCATTTCAACGCGGCCGCGATGGCCGTCCGTTGCCGGGTTCACAACCGCCGGCCAAGCCCGCCGCGCCGCAGCCGCCGAAATTTTCCCTGCCGTCCGACGCGCTCGTCATCACCATCAAGCCGCCGATTGTCGTCCGCGCGCTCGCCGAGGCGCTGAAGCAAAAACCGTTCGCCATCATCGCCGAGCTGATGAAGCAGAAGGTCATGGCGACGGTCAACCAGTCCATTGACGAAAAAGTGGCCGCGCAGATCTGCGCGCACTACGGCTACAAGTTTGAAGCGGAGAAACGCGCCAAGGGCGAGGGCGTCGTCCACCAGTCGGAGAAAAAAGTCGAGCTGGACATGGACGACAAGCCGGAAGATATGAAGCCGCGCGCGCCGGTCGTGACCATCATGGGCCACGTTGACCACGGCAAAACGTCGTTGCTCGACGTGATCCGCAAGGCGAACGTCGCCGCGGGCGAATCCGGCGGCATCACCCAGCACATCGGCGCCTACACGATTGCCGTGCCGCATCCCGAACGCAAAACCGAACTCGCGCAGATCACTTTTCTCGACACGCCCGGCCATGCGGCGTTCAGTTCCATGCGCGCGCGCGGCGCGAACGTGACGGACATCGTCGTCCTCGTCGTCGCGGCGAACGACGGCGTCATGCCGCAAACTTTGGAGGCGCTCGCGCATGCGAAGGCCGCGAAAGTTCCGATCCTGGTCGCGGTCAATAAAATTGATCATCCGAACGCGAACGCGATGAAAGTGCGCCAGCAGTTGCAGGACAAGGGGCTGGTGCCCGACGACTGGGGCGGCGACACGATTTTCGTCGAGTGTTCCGCGCTGACGAAGCAGGGAGTGGACAAGCTGCTCGAAATGATTTTGCTCCAGGCCGACTTGCTGGAGTTGAAGGCGAACCCGGACCGCAACTCGAAGGGCAACGTCATCGAGTCCGGCGTTTCCCCCGGCGGCCCGACCGCGACGGTGCTGGTGCGCAAAGGCACGCTGCACCTGGGCGACGTGGTGATCTGCGGCGAATTTTACGGCAAGGTCCGCGCGCTCATCAACGAGGAAGGCGAGCGGCTCAAGGAAGCCGGGCCGTCCGTGGCCGTCAGCGTGCTCGGCCTCAACGGCGTGCCGGAAGCGGGCTGGGAATTCAGCTCCGTGGATGACGAGAAGGCCGCGCGCGCCCTCGCCGAAGAACGCGCGTTCGCGGCGAAGAGCGAAGACCTCGAAAGCCGCTCCAAGGTCACGCTGGAAAATCTGTTTGCCTCGCTGGACGCCGCGCAGGGCAAGATCCTGCGCATCGTCATCAAGGCGGACACCCAGGGTTCCGTCGAGGCGATTGTCGAGGCGCTCAAGAAAATTGAATCGGACAAGGTCTCGCTCGAAATTTTGCACAGCGACGTCGGCACCGTCACGGAAAACGACGTGGCGCTCGCCTCCGCGTCGAAGGCCGTCATCCTCGGTTTCCACACGCGGCTCGACAGCACCGCCGCCGAGAAGGCCAAGCACGCCGGCGTGCAGGTCAAGCTTTACGCGATCATCTACGAATTGATTGACCAGGTGAAGGACTCGATGGCCGGCCTGCTGGATCCCGACCTCAAGGACACGGTCGTCGGCTCGGCGGAAGTGCGGCAGATTTTCGAATTGTCCAAGGGCATCCCGGTCGCCGGCTGCATGGTCACCGTCGGCCGCATCGTGCGCGGCAAAGTCCGCGTCCGCCGCAACCAGGACATTATTTACGAGGGCGTCACGCAGTCGCTCCGCCGGTTTCAAGACGAGGCCAACGAAGTCCGCGCCGGCATGGAATGTGGCATCCGCATCGAAGGCTACAGCGACTTCCAAGTGGGCGACGCGATTGAATGTTACGCGGTCGAGAAGACTGCGGCCAAGTTGTGAAAATGGATGGTTGGATTTTTGGATTGCTGGATGAAGGGATGACAGCAGACAGCGGGTGCGTTGATTCATTCATCCATAAATCCACTCATCCATAAATCCATTTTTTTGTTATGCAGAATCTCCGACACGAACGGGTGCGCGAATTGTTGAAGCGCGAAATCGGCGAGGCCATCCGCCGCGAATTCTC
>JAYVCM010000032.1:0-9914 GCA_043749955.1 Limisphaerales bacterium
GAAGGAGAAGGTGAGCGGCGGCAGTTCATGCACGTCGGAATTTTGCGGCGAGATGATCTGCTCGAACGTCTTGGTGCCCTGAAAGCCAAGCTGGTCGGCGAGCTCCAGCTTGCTCGTGGGCGGATAGCTTTTGAAATCACGCCACGCGTCCTGGGTGGGCAGCGTGACCGCGTCGAGCGCGCCGCGACCGGAAATCTGCACGCGCACGGTGACGGGGTCGCCCACGGTGAGCGTCGTCGGCCCGGCGGTGGCGGTCATCGTGAAACTGCCGATGGCCCCGGAAAAATTCGCTGGCTTGTTTTCCTCCGGCAACGGCAGCGACTCGACGTTGACCGGTTCCGTCACGAGCGTGACCGGCCGTTGTTCGCCTTGATTGAAGAACGGATTACCGCCCTGATTAGGCGACGGCAACACCACGACGACGTTGCCAGTGAACGGCCCCAGCACGAAGGAACCGGATTTCACCGCTGTCAGCGGCACGGCAATCGGAATGACGGTGTAGCTGCGATTGCCAATCTGCACGCGGCGGCGCTGGTTTTGCAGCTCGGCGGTTTTGCCGGCGCTGAATCCGTCCGTGGGCAGGCTGTTCAACTGGAAGTTGCCGAAATTCTGCACGTCATCGCGCAGGTAAAGCTGGAGCTGGCCGACCGCGGACTGGCCGGCGTAGATTTTATTTTTCGGGAAAATAAATTTCAGGAAGGCGACTTCGCTGCCGGAATTCACGGCGTCCGCCGAGGGCGCGCTGGCTTTGGTCACGGTCAGCTTGAGCGGCTGGCTGGCCAGTTGCTGGCCGTTCACGTCCGTCGTCAGCGCGGGAATGGTGAACTCGCCCGCCTGCCGCGCCGTCACGGAAAAGGTGACCGTGACAGTCGAACTCATCGCGCCAATGTTGCTGTTATAGCTGACACTTTGGGAAGTGCCGATCTGGGCAATCTGCAATCCGGGAACACTGGGCGTGGGCATATTTTTCGCCGAGCCGCCCTCGAACGTCAGCGACAGCGTCGCGCTTTCGCCGAGCGTGATGGCCTCGCGGTCGAGCGACGCGGTGAACGACGCGGCGGACGCCGCGCCGTGAAAAAGCACGGCGGCGACGACCAGCGCAAAACCAATTTTTAAAGTGAACCGCATGATTTCAATTCGCCATTTCTGACAGACGCGAGGCGGAAATGTTCACGAATTTTCACCGTGATGAAAGCCAAAACAAAACGGCCACGGCAGTGGGACAGGCTTCCAAACGGCCGGGTTGGCATCTGGTTTGTTTTTTTTGAAGATGAACTGGAGGCACGTCATCAAGTTCAGCGCGTTTGTGCCGGGCCGGTTTTTTTGCACGCGTAGAGCAGCCACGGACTTTGGGCGAGCCAGTGGTGCAACCCCAGGCTTTTTTCGACCAGCGCCGAGAAGTCCACGAGCAGGCTGTCCGAACCGGTGGCGGCCAAAGACCATTGGAAACCCCGGCGCTCCGCGATTTCAAACCCGTGACGTTTCAGGCTGCGCTCGACTTCTTCCATGGCAAAAGCGTGCGCGGTGTAGGCGCCGTTTTTCCAGCCGCGCAGGCGAAACCGCCAGCTCCGGGAATTGATAAAGCAAAAAATAAAGGTGCCGCCCGCCTTCAAAGATTGATCCGCCCGGGCCAGGACCGGCTCGCAATCCTGGAAATACTCCATGACCTCCATGCACACCGCGCAGTCGAAACCGCCTTCGGGAAAATCCGCGAGGTCGCCGACGACGGCGCGCTGGATGCCTTGTTTCCCGGCCAGCGCAATCGCCTCGGGATCTTTGTCAATCAAGGTGACGTGATGCCCGCGCGCGGCCAGCAGCCCGCCCAGCCGGCCGCTGCCGCCGCCCAGGTCCAGGACGCGTTGCGGCGAAACGCCGACCTGGCGCAGCAAAAAATCCGCCTCGATCCGGGTGCGATACCGCCCGACGCGGTTGGCATAACCGAGCGGATTGTCCGCGTCCCAAAGATATGGGCGACCGTTCTCGGCCGCCGGTTTTCCATTTCGATCTGTCATAACACTCGACACGAAAGTCATTGTATCACCCGGAAAGTTTTTGTCTAACGTCCGCTTTGCGGGCGCACGCGTCTCGCACAGCGGGATCAGATAAATCCAGCGCGCGGCGGCACGGAGCCAATCATACCATTTCTCAAAAACAATCGGTGCGTTGGTAGGGCGTCGCTGCCGCGACGCTGGCGTGAATCACCGTTGTTGCGTGGGAAGCGGCGCGGCAGCACCGCCCTACCAGCCGCCAATCTGCCGTTTGTCATTGGGAAATGGTATCATTCCATGAACCGGCGGCAGCCGTCAGCCAGGCGCTTCCCGGCCCGCCCGTGGCTTGGGTGTGTCCCATGGGCAACGATTTTGCGAACAAATTGTCATTGCCGTCGCCGCCGGTCTCCAATAAGAATCAAGCCACTCACCGGGTTGTTGACGGGAGAAATTAAAAAACAACAAAAGGATGCAATATGAAAAAGTCTCACCACACCTCAAAGGGACATTTCCCTGTCGGCTGTCCGGTCTGCACCATCATCCCCGCCCACATGCTGCGCCATCTCTCCCAGAACGGGTCGGCGCACCTGCGGGAAAAAGCCTTCCAAACGCTGCAACATTCCGAACGCCTGCGCGGCCAGCGCGACATGCTGGCCTATCTCGGCGCGGTCGCGCTAAACACCCCCGCCGGCGTCAAACGCCGCACCATTTATGATCTCGCCCATGGCACGCAATTGCCCGGCACGCTGGTGCGCGGCGAGGGCGGCCCCAAAAGCAAGGACGTGCAAATCAACGAGGCTTACAATTACTCCGGCGCCACCTTCGATTTTTACAGCCAGGTGTTCGGCCGGAATTCCATTGATAACAAAGGCATGCGGCTCGATTCCTCGGTGCATTACTACACGAACTTCGACAACGCCTTCTGGAACGGCGCGCAGATGGTCTATGGCGACGGCGACAACGTCATCTTCCAGCGCTTCACCAAATGCCTTGATGTCATCGGCCACGAACTCACCCACGGCGTCACCCAATTCGAAGCCGGCCTCGCTTATCAGGGCCAGTCAGGCGCGCTCAACGAATCGCTCTCCGACGTGTTCGGTTCGATGGTGAAACAGTGGAAGAAAAAACAAACCGCCGCCGCAGCCGACTGGCTGATCGGTCAGGGCCTGCTCGCCCCCGGCATCCACGGCGTCGCCCTCCGCTCCATGAAAGATCCCGGCACCGCCTACGACGATCCGCAGCTCGGCAAGGATCCGCAGCCCGCGCACATGAAAGATTACGTCAAAGGCTCCGCCGACCACGGCGGCGTCCACACCAACTCCGGCATCCCCAACCACGCCTTCTACCTCGTCGCCACCGCGCTGGGCGGCCACTCGTGGGACAAGGCCGGGAAAATCTGGTATGACACCCTCTGCAATATTTTGCAGTCCAACTCCGACTTTGTGGCGGCGGCCAACGGCACCATCCGTTCCGCCGGCATTTTGTTCGGCGTCGCCAGCAATGAACAGAAGGCCGTCAAATCCGCGTGGCAACAAGTCGGCGTGATCAAATAATCCTCCGCTCGGCGCGCGGACGCGGCCTTGTCAACCGCGTCCGCGCGTTTTAATTTTCGTCATGCACCTCAAACTCACCCGCACCGGCGGCTTTGCCGGCATCACGCCGCCGCCTGTCGAAGTGGACACCACCACGCTTTCAAAAATAGACGCGCAGCACGTCGCCGAGCTGGTGGCCGGCGCAAAATTTTTCGACCTGCCGAAAACTCTCCAGAGCGCGAAGCCCCAGCCCGACCGGTTTCAATACTCGCTGAAGATTGCCCACGAAGACGGACGCAACCACGCCATCACCTGCGACGAAGAAGCCGCTTCCGAACCCTTGCGCCAGCTCCTCTACGCCGTGCAAAATATGAAGCGGAAATGAGCCGCTGACGCGGGCGGCCCGCGTCCCGCAAACCAGGATCAGATAAAACCAGCGATAAATTGCCGCAACGATCATTCTTTTATCGGGTGCATCTTGACACTGCCCCCGGAGCGCCGGTCTCCGACCCGGCCGGCATTGAATTTTGCCCGGAAACGCGCCGGATCGGAGAACGGCGCTCCGCAAAGCTGGCGGGGGCGGGGGCAGTGTCCAGATGCGCCCCTTTTATCGCTCTCCTTTTACGGCGCTTGACACCCGAAACGCCCAGGCGTAACGTCGCTTTAATTGGAAGACGCCAAAGCCATTCGCTCCGCAGCGGGCCGCGTCAAAAAGCAAATGCCTGTCAACTCAACCACCTCCCAACCCGCCTAAAATTATGAACACGTTTCTCCCTACGCATCCGGCCCGTGGAAAATTCTTCGGTTTCTTGCCGGGCACGCTCGCGCTGCTGCTGTGCGCGGCGTCCGCCCAGGCGGATTTTTCCGGGGCTTTTATTCTGACGCCACCTCCGAACGGTAGTTACGCCAACTCACCGACCCTCTCTGCGTTCGGCGGCTGGTTCCTGACGACACCCGGGTCGGGCGACTTTTGGGTGGTTGACACCGGCACAGCTCCGACGAACCTGTCGCTTTCTGTGTTAGACCTTGTAGGGGTGAACGCCGGCCCCACCGCGCTCACCTTCACGACCGCCATCCTCCCATTCGCCGGAACCATTGATTTTGATTTTATCGCCGCTTATGGATTCAACAGCCCGCAGATTGCCTTTCAGTTGGACGGCACGGATATTCCCGGCTACATCAATCCTGCCAGCGGCCACGCCACCATCTCCTTCCTGGTTGGGGATACGATTGGCTTCCGCCTGTCCGCGATCACGGACGGATCCATCGCCAGCCAGGCGCAGCTCACGGTGTTCAACCTCGTGCCCGAACCCACGACCGGCGCGCTGGCCGCGCTCGGCCTGGCCCTGCTTGGATTCGGATTGCGGAAACGCCGGGCCTGACGCAACCGGGTAGTGACATCCGTTCGAGTTCATTCGGCCCGTAACACTCATGCAGGACGTCCGCATTCAGTTCCCCAAAAAACAAAAACCGCCCGCGAACATAATTCGCGGGCGGTTTTTTTGAATCTCAATCCGCTCAAGCCACTTCCGCGCCTTCGAGGAAGCCTTGCAGATGGCGGACGCGCGTCGGGTGGCGCAGCTTGCGCAGCGCCTTCGCCTCGATCTGGCGGATGCGTTCGCGCGTGACGTTATACATCTTGCCGATCTCCTCGAGCGTGCGTTCGTAGCCGTCAATCAAACCAAAACGCATCTCCAGAATCTTGCGTTCGCGTTCAGTCAGGGTCGTCAGCACGTCGCTCAATTTTTCGCGGAGCAAGCTGTAGCTGGTCACGTCGGACGGATTTTCCGCCGACTTGTCCTCGATGAAATCGCCGACGCTCACATCGCCGTCGTCGCCGACGGGTGCGTGCAATGAAACCGGCTGCTGCGCCATTTTGAGCAACGCATGGATGCGCGAGACGGGCATGTGCATTTCGTCGGCCAGCTCTTCCGGCGTGGGTTCGCGGCCCAGTTCCTGCGTGAGCTGCTTCTGCGCGCGCCAGAGCTTGTTCATGATCTCGATCATGTGGACCGGGATGCGGATCGTGCGCGCCTGGTCCGCGATGGAACGCGTGATGGCCTGGCGAATCCACCAGATGGCGTAGGTGGAAAACTTGTAGCCCCGGCGATATTCAAACTTCTCGACGCCCTTCATCAAACCGATGTTGCCTTCCTGAATCAAATCCAGGAACGACTGCCCGCGGTTCGTGTATTTTTTGGCGACGGAAACGACGAGGCGCAAGTTGGCCTCGGCCATGTGCGTCTTGGCCTTGAGGGCGCGGTCGGCGGCGGCCTTCAAATCCTTGAACGTCTTGTAAAAATCCTCGCGCGGCATCCGCCCGAACTGTTCGAGCGTGGAAATTTTCTGGTGCTCGGCCTCCACGGCGGCGCGGCGCTCGGCGGTGTTGCGCTGCGTCTCCAGCTCCGCGAGATGCCGCAGGCTCGCCTGAAATTTTTCGTGGATGTTGCCGGCCACGACGATCATTTCCTCGACGACTTTCTGCTTGTAATAAAACTTGGCGAACAGCTCCTGCAGCTTCGCGCCCATCTTTTTCAATTCGCGGCCCAGCGTTTCCTTGCGGCCCTTCTGCTGCGCCTTCTGCCACTGGAAATACCGCTCGTCCACCTTCTGGTCGGCGGCGTGGATTTTCTTGATGAGCTTCCGCAAATCCTTGAGATGCCCGTCGCGGTTGGCGATTTTTTTGTCCACGATGACGCGGTCAAATCGTTCCTTGGGCGGCTCGGACAACAATTTTTCCGCGATGGCGATGTGTTCCTTGGCCGTGAAACCGAGGCCGTAGATGATGCCCTTCATCGCGATCTCCGCCTCCTCGATCTTTTTGCAGATCTCGACTTCCTGTTCGCGCGTGAGCAAGGGAACCTTGCCCATCTGGTTCATATACATCCGGACCGGGTCGTCCAAAATTTCCAGCCGCGAATCCTCATCCGCCGCTTCCTCCTGGGGCTGCTCCGGCTGCTTGGTGCGCTCGGCGCGCTCGGCCTCGGCCTGGTCCATGACGATTTCCACATCCAGGCCGCGGAGCTTGGTCAGCAGCTTGTCGAGGTCGTCCGGGCTTAAATTGTCCGGCAGCACATCGTTAATGTCGTCGTAAGTGATGTAGCCGTGCTCCTGGCCGAGATGCAGCAGCGTCTTGATCGTTTCCGTCAAGTCCACCGTCGTATTCGTGCCCGACGAGGAAGGCGTGGTCGCCTGGCCGTTGGCCGGCAATTTGGCCAGTGGTTTCGCCGGTTGTTTGGCTGCCGGAGCTGCCGGGGGCAGCGGGGTGGGAGCTTTGGGTTTTTGCGCGTCCGGCTTGAGGGCCTTGCTGGAAATGACAAACCGCCGCCGCACCGGGGCCGTTTTGACCGGGGCCGGCTTGGCGCTGCGCTGGTGGCTGCTGCGCGACGCGCTTTTCGGCGTCGTTACTTTGCGTTTCAACATAAATTATCTGACCGGGAAAACCCGTTTTAGTTCAGCGATAGTGCTGCTCCGACCGCGAAATTGCGACTTCTGACGACACACCCGCGTTCACATTATTGAATCATGGAATCGCGAACTCCAGAAGACCGACGCGGCGCAATCCTAGTCACTTTGGTAGTAAATTCAAGGATAATCTTCGCTTCACAAGCCAGCAAAGCCGTTGGAAAGACAAAAAAGAACCGGCGTTTTGCGACCCGGCCCGTCAAACCAAACTCCGCACCGCCGCCACATCCCGGCTGATCTGTTCCCGCAGTTCCGTGGCCGAACCAAACCGCTTTTCGTCGCGCAATTTCACGCCCATTTCCAGGTCCAGCTCCTCACCGTAAAGCTGCCCGCTGAAATCCAGCAGGTGCGCCTCCACCCGCAGCTCCGGTTTCCCCGCCGCCACCGTCGGCCGCACCCCGAGGTTCAACGCGACGCGATAAATTTTTCCGGCCACCTGCGTGCTGGCCGAATAAACTCCGTTCGGCGGCAAAATTAAATTCGCCGCGTCCAGGTTCGCCGTCGGGAAACCCAGTTCGTGACCGATCTGGTCGCCCTGGATGACCCGGCCGCAAATCGCATACGGCCGGCCCAGCATCTGGCTCGCCGCGTCAAAGTCTCCGGCGCGGATCATCTCGCGAATCCGCGTGCTGCTCACCACCTGCCCGTCCAGCGCCACCGCCGCCAGCCCGTGGACTTGAAAACCCAGTTCCGCGCCGAGGGTTTTCAGCAGCCCGACATTGCCGCTCCGCCGGTGGCCGAAAACAAAATCCGCGCCCACGCAGATGCTGTGGATTTTTCCCAGGTCCCGCGCCAGCTCGCGGATGAAAACTTCGCCGGACTGCTCGCTGAAAGTTTTATCAAAATGAATTTCCAGCAGCGCATCGGCTCCAAGCGATTCGATGGCGCGCATTTTTTGCGACCGCGAAAAAATCTGCGGCGGCACGCGGTCGGGCGCGACGATGGTGTTGGGATGCCGGTCGAACGTCAGCACCAGCGCCACGGCGTCGTGCTGGCGCGCGTCGGCAATCGTCTGCCGGATGATCTGCTGATGGCCGAGATGCACGCCGTCGAACACGCCGATGGCCAGGCAGACTTTGTGATGGCCAGGTTGCAGGGCTTCTGCGTTATGGATTAGTTTCATCGGGCGTCAAAATCTTTTCGGCTGCATGATGCGTGATCCGTGATGCGTGAAAAGCATGGCAGACATCAGTTTTTTCTCACGCATCACGCATCACGCATCAGGAAGCCGCCAGTTTCAAAAACGGCAGCACCCGCTTCTCCAGTTCCGCCGTCGTCAGTTTCAAAATCGTGTCCAGCGGCAGCGCGTCGGCCACGTCGAATTTTCCCGAGGCGCTGCGCCGCAACGTCGTCAGGTGCGCGCCGCAGCCGAGCTTCTGGCCAAGATCGTGCGCAATGCTGCGGATATACGTTCCCTTCGTGCAGGCCACGCGGAATTGACCGAGCGGTTCCGTGTAATCCGTGAAACGAAAATTGTAAACGTGGATCAGGCGCGGCTCGCGTTCCACCTCGATGCCTTTGCGCGCGAGCTTGTAGAGCGGCACGCCTTTTATTTTGATGGCGGAAACCATCGGCGGCATCTGCATCTGGTCGCCGATGAACTTCGCCGCCTCCTCGTTCAATTGTTCCAGCGTCAGCAACGGCACGGGCAGCGAAGCCGTGATTTCACCGTCGCAATCGTAGCTGTCCGTCGTCTCGCCAAATTTGATCGTGCCTTCATAGACCTTGTCGTCGCCCATGAGCCGTTCGGACAATTTCGTGCCGCGACCGAGGACGATGATGAGCAGGCCGGTGGCGTTCGGGTCCAGCGTGCCACAATGGCCGACCTTCTTGATTTGAAAACGGCGGCGAATCGCGTCCACGACATCGTGCGACGTCGGGCCGGCGGGTTTATCAACGAGAATGGCCCCGTCGAGGGTGGTGAAATCTTGCATGGTAAATTATTTCCAAACTTCAACCAACGCTTCACGAAAAAGTCCGTCCAGTTGGTCGCCTTGCTTTGGCGATAAAGGCTGTTGGTCGGCTTGTTTTTTCAAACGCTCAAGTTCACTTTCAATGAAATCGCTAATGGCTGGAATTCTCGGTTCAAAATCCAGTTCTTGCCCGCTTTGTTTGCGCTTCAACAGCGAATAAATTTCCTCTTTGAGAATCTCAATCGGAGCAACTCTTTCGACGAGCGTGCTAAATTCCATCGGCACGGATCCAAGTCCGGCTTCAATCCACCGGCAGCCGAGCAAGGGTCGTAAAACGTAAAAATATTTTTTGACCCGAACCGTCTCCCCGCGCAGATACTCGCGAAAATTTCCTTCAGCCATGTGAAGGTAATGGTGAAAACAATTTCGCGGCGAATAAAATGTCGGCATCAAACCACGAAGTTTGTCGGCCACGGAAAATTTTTCCTGATAGATGATTGAGGAGCGCAACCATTCCAACAGAGGAGGATTTGATTTACGAAACAAGCGAAGCGCCTTGCGAATTTCCCAACCGCTTAAATCTATGTCTCCCGTCAAAGGCCGCTCAATCACATCGCGCTGGCCTTCAATTGAAAGATACCAATCACGCGGATGGATATAGATAAAACGAACATCGTAATCACTGTCTGCGGAAGGAAATCCCCATGCGCGACTGCCGGATTCGCAGGCATAAAATATACAAACATTTTCCTGCCGCTCTATTTCAAGAAGCTTTTGCTGGATGTTTGCTTTGATTGCACATGAAATCGCGTCAGGCGGCATAGAGCAGTTCGCCTTTCTCGGTGGCTTCGCGCAGGAAAAAATCGTTGCCCGCCAGTCGCCGGCTCAATTCGGCGGGCGTGCGAACGACGAGGTCGAGCGGGAAGGCGGCGTCAATCCGGCTGCGGATTTCAGAAGCCTTGCGAAAACCTTTTCCCTCAAACGGCATGACCACGAGCAAATCAACATCCGAATCC
>JAYVCM010000033.1:0-16942 GCA_043749955.1 Limisphaerales bacterium
AGAACTCGCGGACAAGGCTGTCCGCGCTCCTATTTTTTATCAAACGACTTCGGCAGTTCAAAGCCCTCGCGTTCGGCCACGTCTTTCCAGCCGCCGGGAAAAATGGCGCGGAACGCTTCGGGAAACGGCTGCCACGGACTCACCACGGTGCTCATGGAGCCGCCGGCTTGCTGTAACTGAAAACTAATTTGCGCCGCATCGCCGGATTGGGATCGCGAAAGCGTCATCGTTGTGGGTTCGGGTTTGTAATCATAACCAAACGCCGCTGCAATGGCTGCCGACGAAACATCAGAAGGGCCGGGGCCGGTCAGCAAGCCGACGGCTTGCATCCAATCCAGTGAATGATTCTTCAGCCAGAGCGCCCGGCGGTCGCCCAATACGTTGTAGATTTCGTTGGTGTAACTCGCAAGCTGGCTCTTGGAAAATTCGGCATCCACCGGCAGCGAGTATTGTGCGAGCACCTTGCCGCCCGGCTCGGTGCGCTGCACATGAGCCTTGGCCCAGTCCGATTGGGCTGCTCCCAATTTTTTGGTCATGTCCTCAATGGCCGCTTGTTCAGACGGCATGATCGCCAGCGTTTCCCGCGCGGCGGAGGTGAGCTTCATTCCTTTCATCGCGTCGAAGGAAATTCCGTCGAGCGATTTTTTGCTGACGATGAGATAATCGCCAGTGCTGTTCCAATTAAAATCCAACTCGGCCAGCAACTTTTCACTCTCGGCGGCGGAAAGATTTTTGAGGCCACCGGCGGAAAGAACTTTTTCCATCAATTGATCGTGCGGCGGTGGCGCGGGCAACTGCGCGAGCCGTTTTTTGGATTCCACCATTCGCTCGCGCAGTTGCACCTGCTCAAAATTCAGCCGCGCGAGTTCGTTCGTCTGCGCCTGCCACGCGGCCTGTTGCGCGTCGGCCTGTTGCTGGATGTCCGCATTGGTTTTGCGAAGCGCACAAAAGAAAAATGTCCCCGTTGCCAAAATAAAAATTGCCAGCAACGCGCGTTTCATTGTCCGCCTTTCTTGGGCAGCCGCGTCGCGGCTTGTTGCCGCAACCACGCCATCGCTGGCTGCGTGAGCGCAGCGGGAAGTTGCTCGAAGCCGAGGTAATGTTCCTGACTCATGCCTTCGGGAAATTGCGTGCCATCAGTGAACACACTTAAGGCCAGGCCGCCCGAACTGAATGACGAATTTTGTGTTCCCCAGCCATATCCCACTATTAGTTGGTTGTTGCGTTCTTCAATCCACACGGTCAACTGCTGGCCACGTTCGCCCGCATCCAGATTGAGCGTCTGTCGCAAGGATTCAGTGCCGGACGACCTCAAGGTTTCCTCAATCATCGGCCAGCGTTCGTTGCCCAGCGTGGTTTTCAATGCCGACTGCAATTCGTCGGCGCGCTGCTTCACTTCTTCTCCCAGCGGCGGCAGTCCCCAGACTTGGCTCGCCAGCGCGCCTTTGGCTGGGTGGTTGTAATCTGATTTGTTCGTTTCATACAAATTCTGATTCATGAGGCGGTCCATCGCGGCAAAATGTTTTTGCAACGCCGCCTCCATCTGCTCGCGTTCCGCCGGACTCAAGCCCAGCAATTCGCGCGCCTCCTGCTTGATCAAACCCGGCTGGCTGATCGGATGACGAACCCGCAACTGCGGCACAATCGCCTTCGGAATCCTGATGAACGGCAAATCATCCGGCCATTGATAATTCGCCGCCAGCAACCGGGCGCGCGTTTGCTGCTTCCACGCCGCAAACTGGCGCTCCAGTTCGGCGCGCTGATCCGCCGTCGTGCGGGCGTGGGACAAAGAATTTTCCAATCGCTGCGACGTTTGTTCTAACCGCAGACTTTCCGTTTGCACCAAATCAATTTCATTTTGAGTTGCCGTCAAACGCGTGTTCACCTGCGCCAGCGCGACATTCGCATTGCGCTGTTCGTTCCATTCCCACAACGCTGGCGCAATGACTGCGATCAAACACACGGCCGCCGTCTGCACCTTGGTCAGCGTCGCGAACCGCGCCAGCACCGCGCTCAATCCCGCCAGCACCGGCGGGGCAGACTTCAAAGCGGCATTCATCACCAGCGAAGTCGTGACGGCTGACGCTGAAATTGCCGTTTGCTGCATGGCCGCCGTCGCCGCCGCCACCGTGGCGGTCTTGTAACCGCGCCGTTGAAAAAATTGCGACAGCTTTTCCAGCGCCGATTGCACGCGCTTTTGCGCCGTGTCCTCGCTCACGCCCAGCGATGCGCCGACTGCGCCCAGCGATTGCTTTTCGTAAAACCGCAGCAGCAACGCCGCGCGGTCTTTTTCACGCAACGACAGCAGCGCGTCATCCAGCAGCGGCACCAGAGCGTTGAACGCCGTTTGTTCATGGGGAGTTTTCATGGTCGTGCCCAGTTCGGCGGCGGCTTCTTCGCGGCGACGGCGGCGCAATTCACCGCGCAGCCAGTGTTTGGATTCGAGCAAAGCCGTCTTGTGCAGCCACGCGGGGAGGGAATCATCCGGCGCAAACTGCCACGCCTTGCGCGCGAGCACGCTGAAAACATTTTGGGAAATCTCCTCGGCCCCGCCCGCATCACTGACTTTGTGCATCGCCGTAGCAAAGACCAGGTCAATGTGCCGCCGGACAATTTCGCGAAAGGCGTTTTGGTTTCCCGCCCGGGCGAATTGCTGCAACCGCTCGAAATCAGACTGCCGCTCATTCATGTTCACCCATAGGCTGCCGCAACGAGGGGAAATCCGAAATAATTTTGGAAATTATTTAAGGATTTGCGTCGGAATGATTTTGGAAGGAGAAAAACTAAATCCCAATCGGATGCCACGCGGTCTTGAATTCCACCGTGTCGAGAATCCAATACGGGTCTTCCACCTTCGCGCTGAACCAGTCCGTCGCGGCGTGATTCGCGTAGCGCTTGAGATTCGTCGCGACACCGGCTTGCAATTTCGCACTCAACTCGGCGTCCCCTGCTCCGTCCACAATCGCGTTCACGTCCATGTGTGTGGCGATGTGCGGGACGAGTTCGGCGCGCTTGCCGGTGAGGATGTTCACCACGCCGCCGGGCAGATCGCTCGTCGCCAGAATCTCGGCGAACGTCGCAGCAGGCAGCGGAAATTTTTCGGATGGAACTACAATCGCCGTGTTGCCGCTCAAGATCACCGGCGCGACCAGCGACACGAGCGCGAGCAACGACGGCTCATCCGGCGCGAGCACTACGACCACTCCCTGCGGCTCCGGCGTGGTGAAATTGAAGTGCGACGACGCCACGGGATTCACGCTGCCGAACACCTGCGGGTATTTGTCCGTCCAGCCCGCGAAATGCACCAGCCGGTCAATCGCCAGCGTCACTTCACGTTTCGCCTTCGCCGCGCTGACATCGGTTGAGCGCGCAATCTCTGCGACGAGTTCGCCCGCGCGGTTCTGCAACATCTCGGCGGCGCGATAAAGAATCTGCCCGCGATTATAGGCACTGGCCTTGCCCCAGCCACCGACCGCCGCACGCGCGGCGACGACGGCGTCGCGAAAATCCTTGCGCGAGGCGTGCGCGAAATTGTCGAGATGCTCGCCCTTCGCGGATTTTGCGGACAGGTAGCGTCCGCTTTCGCTGCGCGGAAATTTTCCGCCGATGTAAAGCTTGTAGGTTTTTTTGACGTCGAGGCGTGTGCTCATAGAAATTATTTTTTGGATGGACGGAAAAGTTCCACCAGCCCGACGGCGCAGCAAATCGCGCCACTGACGTAGTAATACATCACCTTGTCGGTGGGCTCACCGGTGAAAAGGTTTTTGACCTGGGAATTGACGGACTGGGAGATGTCGTGCCCGCGGACGAGCAGAAACACACCGACGACCAGCAAGATGGCTCCAATGATTTTGTGCATGGCTTTTTCCTTTATTGTCCGCCCGGAAATCTTCAACTAAAACGGCGAACAAGGCAACATTTCGCTGATGACACGATGAACGACTGGGGAGTGGCACGGGCGTCCCGCCGGTGAGTTTCAGGCGGGCGCAGCTTGCCACTGCTCCCGAAAGCCAACGGAGCGCGGCTGTGTCGCGGTGACCAGCCGCAGCGCGTCCGAATAGTGAGCCTTGTGAATTCTCTGAATCTAAATCCGGCGGATGGGTAGCCACAAAAAGGCACCAGCGGAACAAAACCGAGGGACCAAGCGAAAGCGACATTTCGCTGAAGAGTCACCCGCCGGGTGAAACATTCCCACGCCACGCCAAGTGAGTTCAACCCAATTTCTTTGCGCCTTTTGTGCCTGTGCGTGACGGAGACAACTGCTGTTTCCAGGCTGGCTCCAAGCTTAATCTTGGTCGGAAACACACGGGCGAGACGCCCGTGCCACTGCGCCGCCAGGTTGGAGCGCGGGCGGGAAATCATTTCAGATGCCAGAACTTCGATTTCAGCGGCCAGCCAAAATTGTCCAGCTCCGGTTCCACCGGCGGCGTTTTGAGCCAGGTGAAATGACAATCCTGGCAGTAGTAGGCCCGGGGTAGAATGTGCAGCGTCATCAGCACCAATTGACACAGCGCCGGCGTCACAAATTTTCTCGTGACCTGCGGGAACTCGACCCGCGACGACCGGCAATCGGGACACCGGACCGCCGTGCGCAGCAGGTCGGTGGAGATTTCCCATTCACGCATCAGCCGGCGCGCCTGGAGATAATCAGGCTGCGGAACTTCCACATGGATGGCCGCCAACGGCTCGGACATGAACCAGAATCGTTCCAGCTTCGATTCATCGTGAATGACGGCGGGCACGCCGGACTGGAGGAATTGCTTGCGCAACTGCTCCGCCGGGGTCAGTTCGTTGAAGGTGGCAAGCGGGAGAGTTTTCATGATGGAAGCTACTCCACAAATTTCGTTGAGCAAGCGACGATCCCGCCGCCGCCGTCGTCACCCGGGCGCATCGGCCACTGCCCCCACGGTAACTGGCGTTTCGTTTGGAGTTCCGCATTTGTGCGGCTCGGGTTGGTGAGGCTGCCGAACCGTCCCGCAGGGCGGGACGGAACTCCAAACGGGGGACAGTGTCAAGCTGCGCCCGCGTCACCCGCAGCAGCGACGCTCCTCGCCCGCCGTGAATCTACTCGGGCACCGGCCCGTCCAGCGGTTTCGCCTCCATGATCTCCATTTGTTGCAACGCCTCGTCGTGGCCCGAGACCAGCGCGGCGGCAATTTGCTTCGGCTCCACGCTGAAGGAACTCACCAGCATGGGCCGGAGCGGCCGGAACACCCGGAGCCGGATGCCCGGCGGCGGCTGTTTCATCAGGTCGAGGGCGGCGTTGTAATGCACATTTTGCCGCGCGGTCCAGACCCGGGCCACGGCGGGAAATTCCGGGTAGGCGAATTTCCCCAGCCAGCGCGACACCGGCTTGAGGCGGAACGCGGGATTGTGCGTGAGCACCACGGTGATGTCCGTCGCGCCATCCTCGATCGCGCGGCGGATGGGAATGGGATCCGACACCCCGCCGTCGGCAAACGGCTGGCCGTCCACATAATCAAACCCGCGCGTCGCCAGTGGCATGGACGACGTGGCGCGCAGCGCCGCAAACACGCGGTCATCGCAGACGTGGAAATAAACCGGCCCGCCCGTGTGGCAGTCGGTCAGCACGATAAAAAATTGGGTGGGCGCATTTTTCAGCGCTTCCACGGAAAGCGGGACGTGCTTGCGCATGACGTGATCCACCAGGTAGGCCAGGTCAATGATCGGTTTGCGGCGGAGAATGTTGCTTTTGCGGACCACGTTGCAGGCCAGTTCGCGCCAGATGGCCAGGCCCGGCTCCCACATGTTGGCGACGAAATAGGCCGCCGAGCAGGCGCCGGAAGAAGCCGCATAAACGAGATCGTATTGCCGCCGGCCGCGCTCTTGAAGTGAAGCCAGCACCCCCGCCGCCCACGCCCCGCGCATCGCTCCGCCTTCCACAATCAAGGCGGTCTTGCGGCGGTCAACTGGCTCTCCATTTCCGGCCATCAGCGGTGACATCCTGATTCCTTTCAACAGCGGACCCGGTTGCGTCCTTTGATTTCTCTGGCGGGATTGATTGGCTTCACCCTCGCACACCTCTGCTCGAATCATAGACGAACCGAGTCAAAGGCGGTAGTCTTCCAACCATGATCACCGACACGCTGGCACAATGCCGCCGCTACACGAAGTTGTCAACGCGCTTTGTCGCCGCTTTTGAATTCTTGGAAAAATTTTCCGCCAGCCAGCCGGATGGCCGCCACGACCTTGACGGCGACAATTGTTTCGCGCTCGTGCAGACCTACACCACGCGGCCATTGGCGGAGGCGAAGTTTGAAGCGCACCGTCAATATATTGACATCCAGTTCATTCAAGCCGGCCGCGAAAACATTCTTTGGTCGCCGCTCGCCGTGCTCACGCAGGTGACCGGGCCGTATGTGGCCGAACGCGACATCGCCTTCTTCGCGAATCCGCCACAGTGGACGCCGATCAGACTCCATGCCGGACAGTTCGCCATTTTCTTTCCCACCGACGGCCACGCCCCCGGCATCGAATGTGACGGGGCAACGGAAGTCCGCAAGGTCGTCATCAAAGTCCGCGATTAAGCAAATGATCGCGCCATCAAAAAAACCAAAGCCCGCCTAAAACCACACCCTGCACCCATGCGCTCCCGAATCTTTTTCCAAACCCTCGCCGTCCTCGCGGCCGTCCTCGGAATGTCCTCCGGCGCATCTGCCGCCGACGCGGACCAGCCGCAGTATTACGAACTGCGCGTTTACAGCACCCAGTCGGCGGCGCAACAGCAGCGCGTCAGCGACTATTGGCAGCACGCGGCCGTCCCCGCCTACAACCGCCTGGGCATAAAACCCGTCGGGGTCTTCACCGAGCTGGCAGATTCCGCGACCAACAAAATTTACGTGCTCATCGCGTGCGACTCGGTGGAAATTTTCGCGGCGATTCCGGCGAAGCTCGCCGCCGACGCCGTTTACCAGAAAGCCGCCGCCGAATTTCTGGCCGCGCCAAAATCAAATCCGGCTTACGAGCGGTTTGAAAGCTCGCTGCTCGTGGCGTTCGACGGCATGAAGCACCTCGCCGTGCCGGCGGCGGACAAGAAGCCGAACATTTTTGAACTGCGCACCTACATGAGTCCCGGCGAAATCAAGGGCTTGAACAAAATCCAGATGTTCGAGCGCGGCGAAATCACGACGATGAAGGAGGTCGGGCTGGCCCCGGTTTTTTACGGCCGCACCGTGGTCGGCCCCCACATGCCGTGTTTGGTTTACCTGACGAGCGGTGAAAACTTGGACGAACACAAGAAGCACTGGCAGGGATTCTCCGCCGCGCCGGTTTGGAAACAGTTGCAGACCGACCCGCAATACAAGGACAACATGACCGGCATGATCAAGGTCATGCTCAAGCGCACCGCCGCCTCGCAGCTCTGAACCGAAAGACCGCAGTTGCGCGGCCACAAAAAGAGCGCACCAAAAATTGCCGGCTTTGAAGTTTGAGCGCAGAATCAGCTTCACCTGCCGGGGGAGGCAAATCCGCGCGCGTGGACGCAATCAAAGCTGTTTGGTTTGCGTCTTTGGTGCCTCTTCGTGGCCATTTCAAGTGCGGAATCTGGCAATGAGACGGCCATTCGGGGACGCGAGCACCTCGCAATTTTTCTGTCGCAATTTTTCTCGCATTGACCGGCGTCAGGATTCATTCTCCGAAGCATCAGCGAGGCGAACCGAACGCCGGCAAACCATCAACCAAAAAGGAAACCGATGAGCAGCTCGTTCTTCCATGTGTTCGACAATGACATCAAGAGCGTCACCGTCAGTGCGGCGACGAAATCATCGCTGCGGGCCCACTGTCTGGAACTGATGGCCTTCAGCGTGGGTGCGGGCGAGGCGATTCTGTTGCGCCGAAACAAGCAGGTCATTTTGATTGATGGCGGCGCGGGAGACAGCTCGGAAAATCTGCCCCTCGGAAATTTTCTGGCCGATTATCTTGCCGGCCGGCAACTCAAGCTCGCCGCCTTCATCGCGACCCATCCACACACCGACCATCTCAACGCCATCGTCCCGCTCCTGCTCAAGAACGGCACGCAATCGCTCTTCCCCGGCGCGACCTATTACGACAACGGCGAGGCCTATCCCAATAAACTGCTGGCCACGCTCGTTCCCATATTGAACAGCCCCAGCAGCGGACTGACGCGGGTGAGCGTCACCCAAGCTGGAACAAATTTCACACTCGGAACGGACGTGAAGTGCAGCCTTTTCGTCAATGGCGCGGACAAACCGCAGCCACCTTACAAATCAATTTACATGGCGGTGAAATTCGGGCAGGCGAGTTTTCTGTTCACCGGCGACTCTTACACCGCCTACGAAAACGACCTCATCCAATCCGTCCACAAGAATGATCTGCCATCACACGTTCTGAAAATCACCCATCACGGGAGCAAATACGGGACGGGCGCAAACTTGGTGCAACAGGTCAATCCCCGCATCGCCGTGGCTTCGACCGCCGGAGAAACCGATCACACCTTGAAACAGGAAGTCCGGGATCGCCTGACGACAAACCGCAAGTGTGAGATTTTCGACACGTTCACTTCCGGCGGCGATGTCATCGTGCGCACGGACGGAAAATCGCGGAAGCTCGGCGGCCACACCGGCGTGCTCTACGAAGTGCAAACCGTCGTGCCCAGTCTCTACCAACTGGCGTGACAAATTGTGGCCGGCCAAGTGCGCGGTTGAGTTCGCACGCCGAACCGCGTTACCATTTTCAGCCATGAGCCAGCCTGCCTGCCCGATGTGCGAGATGCCGGACGTTTTAGAGTTTCCTGACAAATGGGAATGTGTCACCTGCGGTCACGAGTGGCCGCGCGAACCTGCGCCGGAAGCCGCCGACGGGCCGCGCGTCGTCAAGGACGCCCACGGCAACTTGCTCGCGGACGGCGACTGCGTCGTCTTGATCAAGGATTTGAAACTGGGCGGCGGCAACCAGGTGCTCAAAGGCGGAACGAAATCCAAACCCATCCGCCTGGTGGATGGCGATCACGAGATTGATTGCAAGATGGATGGAATGTCCATCGGCCTGAAAGCCTGCTTCGTAAAGAAGGCGTGAAGCTCACGTCGTCCGCAACCTTCATGACGCAGATTTCGCTGGTCACTCTCCCGCAACTTTGAAGGCGACGGCCACTGCTCCGGCGGCGCCTTTGGACCAGTTCCGAAGCTGGCCTTTGGGATTGAAAAGTTCCCCCGCCCGGTCTCGCCACTTTTGATCCGCCGCACCGCCGAGGGATTTTTTAAGACTTTGCGGCGCGACCTTGACGACGCGCAGGCCGCGCTGAACCGCCGCGAGTTCAACCATCGCCTCGCCCTTGATCGCTTCCAAACACGAACCAAACCGGCCGGACGAACATTTCAACAGGGCAATGACCCGTCCTGCGCCCTTGCCCTTGCGGCCGAAACGGGTGAGGAGTCTTTGCAGCAGTGCGGTCAGATCGTCGCCGGAACGGACTTGAAACGGAATCGGCCGGAGGGACGTGATGACGAACTTGCCGCCCGCACCCCGGGTCGCCGCAATAATGACGGCGGATTTGGTGGTGCTTATCCCAAGAATCATGCGGGCACGGCCGAAACCTTATTTGGTTTGCGTATCCGTCGTGGTCGTGGTGGTCGGACCGGGGTATGTGGTGTGTTCCGACGTCGTGGTCGAGCTGTGGGTGGAATCAGAGGCGCAGCCGGAGATGAACGCCAGGGCGACGACGGCGAGGCAGGAGACGATGATTTTTTTCATAATTGGATTGTTGGTTTGATGTTTAATTTACAATTCATGATGACGCTATCGGTTGATCTTCGGCTATGGGGTGTAACCCTACTTTGAAAAATCAAATTGAGCGGCGGCTCGCAGGTGCTCCAAGGCGGAACGAAGTCCAATCCCATCCGTCTGGTGGATGGCGATCACGAGATTGATTGCAAGATGGACGGCATGGCCATCAGGCTGAAAGCGTGCTTCGTGAAGAAGGCTTGAGGCTCGCGCCTTCGACGGAGCGCGGCGGCGGGTCTTCGGAGTTCAGGTTCAACCTAAACCGAATCCATGCAGTGGGAATTCAACGCAAAGGCGTCCACCCTCCGCAGTGCGGCTACGGAGGACGGGCAAAGCCGCCAAGACACAAAGCTGGGACAAAGAAATCTCCATCCGTTGGTGGGGTGCTGACACCCACCAACCAGTGCCGCCAATACCGGAATGGAAACGGATTCAATTCCTTTGCGGCTTCGCACCTTTGCGTCTTTGCGTTAAAAGTCTTCGGCATCGTTCCGGCTAAACCCGCAGTCGAATTGCCACCCAAAGGCACCAGCGGAACAAAACCGAGGGACAAAGCGAAAGCGACATTTCGCTGAAGTCTCACCGGCCGGGTGAAACATTCCCACGCCACGCCAAGTGAGTTCAACCCAGTTTCTTTGCGCCTTTTGTGCCTCTTGGTGGCTGGTTCAATTGCTGTTTGTAGGTTCAATTCTTGCGCGGGTCCGTCAATCCCGCCGTGAGCCGGAAACGCACGACTTCCATCGCGCCCCGCGCGCCGGGAATCAGCGCCGCAATGCCCGTGTCCGCCTCCTGAAAGTAGAAAAACAAAACCACCCGCCCCTCGACCACCGCGTTGCCGTGATAGAACCGGTGTTCGCGCAGCCAAAAAACTTTCGAGTCATCAAACGCGATCGGCCGGCCCAGCGCCCGCGACGCGACCTGCGTCAGCACCGACTGCAGGTGCGGCGCGTCGTCCGGCTCGGACAATTCGATGAACTTCACGTCGCCCGCGAACTCCTCGAGGAAATAATGCACCGCCAGTTCGTAATCCGTCGGATGCAACATGCGTTCGCGCAAGACGCCGAGATGGTGCGGAAAGTTTTGGGAGGCGGTGTTCATAAACTTGTTTTTTCCGTTTTGACTGCGGACGTCCCGGCTGTGGGCGCCGGCTCCGCCGGGCGGTCGAAGCCGGGACGGATAAACGCGCGCGCTTCGGGGAAAAGCTTTTCCGTCCCGCGGCGCAACGCCGTCAGTTGCGCGAGCAAATCCAGGAGGCCGTCCGCGTCGTCGCCCAGCGCCTCGCGCAGCCCGGCCCACGCGCTGAGCGAACGGTCCAGCGCGATGAGCGCGATCTTCGCCGTGCCGTCGGAGTCTTTGGGATATTTCTTCTGTTCCGCGTCCGTCTCCAGTTCCTCGCCCGCCCGCGAATCAATCGCCCGGCACAGCTTCACATAAATGAAATGCTGATACCACCGGATGATGTCCGTGAAGTCTGAAAGTTTTGCCACCTCCGCCTGGGGATCGCCGATTTCCAGCCGCACCTGCGTCTTCAACTCCTCGACTTTCGCGGCGAGCAACGGCTTCGCGCCGTCCATCCACTGGTCCACGGCTTTCAGATACGCCATCGCCGCGCGGGTGAGCGGACGGTTCTTCGCCGCCTGCCGCCGCTCCGCCCGTTCCTGCGCGATGACTTCGGCCCGCAGCTTCGGATCGTCCAGATCAATTCCGCGCGCCTGCGCGTCCGCGCGAACCATCGCCATCGTCTCGCGGAAAGTGTCGCCGAGTTTTTTCCAGAACTTCCCGTTCGCCAGGTCGCGCGCCGCAGGATCGCCGTCGTCGCGCTCTTTTTCCATCGCGTAGGTCAGGCAGCGATTCGAGAGCGGGCAGCGTTCGCACCAGCGGTCGCAGTAGTTGTAAACCCCCGGGATGAACCGCGGGTCGCGCGCCAGTTCGCGGAGGGATTTGCGTTTCATGGCGAACCCATAACTGATTCCCGGTTCACGTTCGAATCAAATTTGCATCCCCGACCGATCATCGCCGCGCCGATGCCGCTGGTGAGCCGAGACGGTGCTCGGCGCTCCAAACCGCAGTTCACCGGATTTTGCAGAGGTCTCTGGATTGGTTTCATGGATTTCCGAGAGGTCGCGAGACACAGTGGCCCGTGCGGCTTCGCACTTAGACCCTTAGTGAGCCGCGGAATCCTCTGCCGCCATAGTAAGACTCCGCACCGTTGTGTCCCACGAAGACGCGACCGTAACGACGATCACCATAAATCGCGCCGCCGAGTTCCCGGATATCCGCCGGCGTCTTCACCCAGCTCGACGACTTCGTGTCGAACTCGCCCAGCTTCTGCAGCGCGAAATATTCCTCCTCCGTCAACACCTCCACGCCCATGGCCGCGGCCATATCCGTGACGCTGTTTTTAGGTTTAAATTCTTTCCGCGAATCCAACGCCTCACGGTCGTAACACAGGCTGGTGCGGCCCTTGGGACTTTGCGCGGAACAATCCATGAAGACGAACTCGCCCGATTTTTTATCCTGACCGACCACATCCGGTTCGCCGCCGGTGCGTTCCATTTCCGCGAGTGACCACAACTTTTCCGGCCGGACCTCCAACCGCGCCTGCACCTTGGCCCACACCAAACCTGGGTGGCGGCCCTTGTTCGCGTCAAACCGGGCTTTCAACGCGGCAAGCAACTCGGCGCGTTGTTTGGGGGACAAATCCTTTTTATCGGTCTTCATGTTGTTCGTAGTTTGGGTGGTCGCCGACAAAGTAAATTAATTTGGCGGAAGCATCACAAGTCCGGGTAGCGGAAGGACAAATGGAACAGCCGCGAATGGCTGCACCAATCACGCTGCCAAGGCCAACTGAACACTCTGCATCGTTTGGCGAACAGCTTGGGTCGTCGCTTTTGCCGCTGCCCGAACTTGCGTCAACTTTGCGGGATTCTGCAAATCGGCCTGCTGTGTAACGCCTGCTGCTACGAACCAACGATCATTTACGAAATGGCGAAGTAGAAAATCAGGCCGCGTCAGTTCGTCATCTTCCGGGGCGGCGGCCGCTGCTTTCGGGTAGAGCTCGGCGAGAACCGAGCGGAGTTCCTGGTCGTTTTCCTTGTCGAGCCAGCCAAGGACGCGAGCGACGAGCAATGTCACCGCACCTTCAGGACCGGCTGCCCCCAAAGCACGCCATTCAGCTGCCGAGACCTCTTGACCTGCGCTCAGTCGTGCTTCTGCATAGCCCAATTGGATTCCCGTCCAAGCTCCGCGCCCAAACTTTTCGACTTGTTCTCGAAAGTAATCAACAGCCTGTAACGTCTTTCGTTGAGCCAAGAGCAAGAAACCTCGAGCTTCGATAAAGGCAGTCAGAAACTCCTCGCCGATTTCATTGTCAGGTAATGAGAGCAGGCGTTCGGCGCGGTCAAAGAGATGTGCTTGGCGCTTGGGATTACCTTCTCGCGTAGCTTCCCACTGCAATAGAAGTGCACGACCCAACCTTTGAGCAGGACTCCATGCGGCTTCTGCGGTTTCAAATTTCAGCAAGCGATGATGCAAGTCGCGTTCAGCAACACTATGTCCTTGGATTCGTTCGCCGCGCACAAGCGACGTTGCCCATCGCTCGTCTAACGTGTCTAAACGCCTCTGCGCGATCCGGTCGCCGAAGTCAGCGGCCTCTTGAAACCAACGACGAGCTTCCTCTTTTAGTTTCTCGTCTCCACCTGCTTTGAAGCCTTGGTTAAAAAGAATCTCGCCAAGAATCGTCCGGCTGATCGGATCGTGAAGATTGTTTGCACAGGCCTCTCGGCAGATTTCTGCCCCTTCGTCAAAGCGTTCTTGGTCTTTAAGCAATTCGCCCAACGTGCTTGCTGCGATTAAATTGTTTGGGAGCAATTGCAGCGTCTTGCGCAGAACTGCTTCAGCTTCCAGGAAATCTTCCGGCCTGCCACGTTTCAGCAACTGTTTTGCAAGACCGTTGCGCGCATAAGACATGTCCTTCTCACTGGTTGCTCGTTCAACAGCATTCCGATACGCATCAATTGCCTCGTCTATCTTACCGAGCTCCGAAAGGACTTCTCCCAAACCATCCCATGCTGCTGTCTCTTCAGCGAAATCGTTTGTTGCCTCCTCATACACGGCCTTGCTGGTATCCAAATCACCCCCTTCGCGCAACATGCGGCCCAATTCGGTTCTAACGTAAGGAAACTGAGGCAGCCGGAGACGCGCTTCCCAAAGCGTCTCGATCGCTTCGTTGTCATTTCTCGCTACTTCCAAACAGCGGGCTTTGACGACCCAATTGCGGTGGTTGGCAGGCTGCAGTTTCAATGCTTCTTCCGCTAGTGCGAGAGCCCAAACAGGGTCATGCCTCATGGCATTGTTGGCCAAGCGATTGAATGTGCGAACGATGAAATATGTATCACCGGTTTCCTGCGCATATCGTCGGTGATGCTGCAAAAACGGTTCGATTTCTTTATTTACGGCAGCAGGCCCTCGTTTCGCTACGAGCTCCGCAAAATGGTCGTTCTCGTCCCTCCTTGGCGGTTCAATCATTCGGGTCTGATAACCGCGAGGCAACTTCTGAGAAGGCTTAGCAGGAAAAAGATTCGCCAACCATTCCTCTGCTTCCTGTGAATGCGCCCGCGCCTTAAGCGCCGATTGGAGGTGCAACCGCCAGACATCATCCGCACAGTGATAAGCTGCTTGAAGTGAACTGACCTTCCGCGCCCACCATGTTTCAGAGATTCCGGTCAAGCCGGGAAGCTCGACCAGCGCACTTATCAGTGGCAGCGGCAATTCCGGAGATTCACCGCGAGCATCGCGAGCTTTGCGTAAACCGAGCAAACCCGTTTCGACGTAGGCAAGCCCTCGGCCTTCCGCGCCGAGAACCAAACGACGCCAAAGCGGAAGAAAGTGGCTGTTATCCTGAGCCCAAGCCAGAGCGCGCAGGAAAGACAATTCTGGGTCGAGGGAATCTCCCAGGTAATAACCTCGCAACCAACGCCGGAACGCACCGTGCCTGGTTCGCAAAAGTGTTCGCGTATTTTCCAGGTTGAGGCTGGCGATACCATTGAACACATCCTGGAGGTAAGCGCCCCAAACCGACGGTTTGAGTGGAACGGGCACTACTTGGAGCAGATGCTTCGCAAGAAAACCGTGAATGCCTTGGTCCAATTTCGCAATGTTCTGACGCGCTGCGAGCGCAAGGATTTCGCCCAAAGACGCGCGAGAAAACACGCCAACATCGGCACGCCCCATCACGAGGCTTTCAAAAGCCTCTGTGGGGTTTACTTGCAGTTGGTCGAGCCAGGCTTTCATTCAAATACGGATAATTTTAACGTAAATCTCCCGCATGCTGGAAATCTGCCTGAAACTTGGCCAAATGGCGAGTCCGGGCTGACGCCACAGTATTGTCATCAACGGGCGATGAAATGAGAGCCACGCGTTTGAAATCTTCGAGTCGGTAGTCAATGCGTGGATGCAAGAATTCTGGCAGGGCAAGTGTTTCAGTGGCATGCAAATCTACCGCCGACCCCATTCCACCCGCAGACGAAGCTCGCGCAACCGGGAAGAAAACGTGATTGATTCCTGCTGTTCCTGGAACGTCATCAAGAACCGTAGGCACAGCAGCCCATCCTGCTCCGGTGTGATATGCATCGAATACACGCTGGAGAGGATACTGCAAAAGCACCGCCGGAAATTGCGCCGTGCCCACCGCTGTGAAATGAGCCAGTCCGAGCGCGTCGCGCAAACGAACTGCCCAAGCTCGCTTGTCGAGAGTGAAACTGGCGGCGGCATAAGTCGTCACCCAAGCTGGACGCTGATCGCGTTCCCGATTGAGACCATCAAGCCAATCCTGCAAACGAGGAAAGGCATCGGGGCGAGCACTACCTGCGGATTGAGCGGCAGTCCACCGTCGCAAGTCTTCGTAAACTTGCATCGGGTCATCGTAGTCACCTTTGAAGACTTTGTAGAAGAGGCCGTTGACTGATTCGAGCCGCACCACCTGTGTGTTCGATTCAAGCGTGGATGAAAGAGTGAGATTCGGTGCGTTCGGAGTGTCAAACGTGATGCAAATACTGCCGGGTGTTTTGGCAGCGACAAGTTCTTCTCCGTTGGCCTTGTGTGCTTCAGCCCAAATTCCGAAATCGAACGGTGTTTTGCCAAACGCAGTGTGAGTTGTGTTCACACGCTTCAAATATTCTTCTGCACGCTCGTCAGCTTCGCTTTCATCGAGGATGAAGTTTTGGCCAGCTGCTTGAACACGCAGAACTGCATCCTTTGCGCAGGTTTGCAGAAAAGCTAAGAACGTGTTGTCAGCCTGAAATGCCACAGGACAAAAATGCTATGCGAAACAGTCCCGCAGCTCAATAGCGGTGTTTCTTAACAAAAAGCTCACGCCTTCGCGTAAACCTCCGCGCCCTTCTCCACAAACTCCTTCGACTTGGCTTCCATGCCTTTCTTCCTCGGCGATGCCTTGTTCGGCGGCGTATTTGGTTTCGGCGGTTTTCATTTGGCGTGGCGCAGTTTCTCCAATTCCGCCTTTAACGGCAACCAGTATTGCCGGTCCAGCGCGCGTTCGGCGGTTTCCTCGGCCAGCAATGCCTGCTCCAGCTTCTTCGTTTCGCCAGTCACGGCATGAGCCAGCAGCGGTCGCACCGAGACCAGACGCCGGCTGATCGGGGCGTAACGTCCGGCGAGTTCCAAAAGGATTTCCGGCGTGCGGAGTTCTTGCAGCCAGAAACGGATTTGCGCCGGATTGGGTTTGGCTCGGTTCTGAAAATAATGCGCCTCCACCAATCGCCGGATCATGGGCCAGTCCTTGTCACGCTGGGTTTTCTTGGCCTGCACCAGGTCGGGCAGCGAGAGTAGGTCGCACTTCGTTCCATCCGGCAGTTCGATGGTCGTGCGCCGCTTCCAAAGTTTCGGAAATGAATCCACGCCGCGCATTTTAGATATCAGGTCCACGCGCATGCGCAAGGCCTCGGGATGCTGGCAGCGAAAATGGATGGCGTGGCCGCGCCGGAGAAATTTCACGGCGAACGGCGGGACGGCGATGGGGGCGGCTCGCAGTTCGGCCAGCGCCCGGCGCAGCCGCGCGAGGTTGACGGCGTCGGCGACGATGGCGAGGTCGGTGTCGCGGCTAAACTCGGCCGCGCCGTAGAACACGCACGCCTGTCCGCCCATGAGCAGGGCGCGGACGCGGTGC
>JAYVCM010000034.1:0-7696 GCA_043749955.1 Limisphaerales bacterium
ATGTTCAGGATGAACTTCATGCAACCCGTGGTGCGCTGCGGTGTCTGCGGCCAGCCACATTCAAGGCCATACATGCTGATGACCGCGACCATTCGATCCCCCAGATAAACTCCATACAAACCGTAGTTGGCGCACCGCGCCTGGTTGCCCATGTCGGCGGTGTAAACATCCGCCCGGCTCAACTTGAAGTAGCAGTTGTAGCTGCCATGCGTCTCCGGCAGCTTGCGAATCTCGGCCTCGGGAAATATGCGCTTAAAAATGGCGCTGTTTTCGCGCAAGTAGATTTCCATATCCGGGTTAACTGCTTCCGTGGCGCAGGCGTCCACGCACATGAATCCACCGCGCCGTAAATACTCGCCGATATTGGCCAGTTGAGTCGCATCGCTGACCCACCGGAGATCCTTTGCGTAGATGAACGGGTGACGGCACAGCTCGTCAAGGTGTGCCGGATCGGCCGGGGCCGGAGACCGTTGGATATCCAGGCTCGTGTTCGCGCGAATAAACTGGGCCAGAGCGGGATCGCGATCACCATGGACGTCCCAATCTTTGTTTGGCGTGAGCAATCGCGCCCAGCCCACACGGTCGCCGCGTAATTTTTCAAAACCCTCGCCCCACACCGGCAGAATCGGAATCCCGACCACGCCGGCGCAAAGCAGTTTCAAAAAATGTCTTCGATGGGTTGTGTTCATTGTTCGGATGATTCAAAAGCCCTGCGTCATGGCGTAGATGTAAATATTCACGAGCATTTTCATGCAGGCGACATCATGGTCCGCCGGCGGCGGATGGCCCACGCGCGCCCAGCCGCATTGCAGGCCGCTCAAGGTGATGATGCCCGCCGGGCGCGGCCCGATCTTCACTTCATAAAGCCCGTGCTTGGTCCAACGCGGATCATCCTGCTTGTAGTAAAACGTGTGTGTGTTCAGCGGTTTGCCATCGGGCAGGTCGAAATAACAACGGTAAACTTCATGATCGTTTTCAATGCTTGAGATGCGCGACTCCGGCAACACCTCGGCCAGCAGTTTCTTTTGGCGGGCGAGAAATACATCCGGATCGGGGGTGACCCCGTTATCAATGCACGCGTCAATCAGCAAAAATCCGCCGCGTCGGACATACTCCGCAATATTTTCCCGGCCAGATTCGCTCTGAACGGTATCCACGCCCTGCGAAAAGAGCAGTGGGAATTCACACATCTGGGCCAGTTGTTCCACATCGGCCACGCGCCAATTGGGGTCAAGGTTGAGGCTGGTGTTCGCCCGGAGAAATTTCATGAGCACCGGATCGGTTTCGGAATGGCGTTTCCACCATTGGCTCGGCGTTTTCAACCGCGCCCAGCCCACGCGGTCGCCGCGCAGTTTTTCAAAATCGGCGCCCCATGCCGGCAGCGTCGGAAGCCCGGCCGCGCCGGCGCAGAGCAGTTTCAAAAAATGTCTTCGATCGGTTGTGTTCATTGGTCGGACGATTCAACCGCCTTGCATCATGGCGAAAATGTAAACATTCACGAGCATCCTCATGCAGGCCACGTCCGTGCCGGGCGGCGAGGTGCTGCGGTGTTCCGTGACATGATCCCAGCCGCATTGCCAGCCGCACACGCTGATCACGCCGGCCATGCGTGCGCCGATCATCAAGCCGTAAAGTCCGTGCCGCGCCTTGCTCGGATTAAAGACGTTCCCATTGAACGTGTGCGGCGGACGCCCATCGGGAATCTCGAAACGGCAGAGGTAAATATCGTGCGTCGCGGGCAATGGTTCTATGCGCGCTTCGGGCAACGTGGCGGCGAAGAATTCGTTTTGCTGGCGGAGAAATTCATCGAAGTCCGGCGTGACATTGGGGGCATGACAGGCGTCAATCAGCAGGAACCCGCCGCGCCGGAGGTATTCGGCGAGCTGGCTGCGGCTGGCCGGGTCGCTCACCATGCCGACGCCTTGCGAAAATAAAAACGGATACTGACGCATCTCCGCGAGATTGCCGACCTCAGCGGCATACCAGACCGGATCAATGTTGAGGGTGGTTTCGTCGCGAAAAAATTTCATCAGCACCGGATCGCCGTCCGCGTGGCGTTTCCACCATTGGTTCGGCGTCTTCAACCGCGCCCAGCCCACGCGGTCGCCGCGCAGGTCGTGCAACCCGCCGCCCAGCGCGGCCATGCCGGGCGCGACAAATGCACCGGTCAGCAGCAATTTCAAAAAACGCAGGCGGGAGATTTCACTCATCATTTTGTCGGCGGCGGTGAAACCACCTTGGTTGACTGGTCAACAGACACCGGTTGCGCGTTCACCAGGTTGCCTTCAGTCATCGCATAAAGATAGATGTTGATGCCCATCTGAATCGCCTGCACCCGCTTCGCATGGCCAAACCACACGTCGCCATTGGTCCAGCCGCAGTGGATGTCCGAGGGCGACAGCAGCGCGAGCAGCCGGCCATCCAGCGTGACCCCGTGCAGGCCGTGCGCGACGCCCTGCATGTGCGGGAGTCCCTGCTGGAAGTGGTGGAAACAGTGGAACACCCGATGGTCGTAAGGCAAAAGCTCCAGTTTTGCCCCGGGGAACATTCTTGGAAAATGCACCTCCGCCATGCTGCGGAAAAAATCGTCGCCCCGACTGGCCGAGTTGACGCAATCCTCCGCGAACAAAAAGCCGCCGCGCAGGAGATACTCGCGCAAGTTGGCGCGATGAGCATCGTTCAGGTCAGGGGCATAGTTGCTGTGCATGAAGATGAATGGAAACCGGGTCATGGAGTCCAAACTCGTCAAGTCGGCGATGAACCATTCCTTGACGACATTGGCGGAAGTCTGCTCCCGAATGGCATCCAGGAGATTCAAGTCACCTTCCCGTCCAGCCGCCCAACTGTCCTCTGGCGCTCCGGGGCCGGAAAACTTCAGCCGCGCCCACGGCAGCAGCGGCCCGCGCACATTCGCGGCTCGCGCGGAAAATGGATTCATTGTGAACCCGGCCACGCCGCAAGCTCCGAGCAAGCGCATGAAATGTCTTCGCGTCATAAGGTTCATCCGCGTCGCGTCACAACAATTCTAAAAAACAATCGGTGCGTTGGTAGAGCGTCGCTGCCGCGACGCTGGCGTGAATCGCAGTTGGTGCGGTGGAAGGCGGCGCGGCAGCGCCGCCCTACCAGCCGGCCAAAGTGCCGATGGTCATTGGGAAATGGCATCACAATAATTTAAAAACCCGGCGCGCGATGAGTTCCACCGCGTAGATGCCGAGCAACAGCGCCACGAGCCAGCCGTTGTTCCAGAGCGGACGCGAGCGCAAAATTTCGCCGGGACGCTCCAGGGCAAACTGGTTGAACACCGCGCCGCCCGGCTCGATCAACGCGCCGCCCGTCGCCTCGGCCAGTTGACGCAGGCTGTCCACGTCCGGCGGCAGATTCATCTGTTCCGCCGTGCGGACTTGCGCGGAAACTGGAATTGTCATTTTCGCCTCGTCGCCCGCGGCCGCGCTGGCCTTCGCCTCCCAGCCGCCTTCCGCATCGGGAATGAAACTCGCCTGCCACGCGCCCGCTCCTTCCGTTTCCAACGGCGCGAGCGTGAGCCGCTCTGGCTTGCCCTGCGGCGAACGCACCACGAGCGTCGGCGCGGAATCGGCGGCCCCGGTCACCCGCAACGTCACCGGGCGATTGAGCTGCGGCGACTCGGTCCGGCTGGTGACCTCCACGGCCGGCGACTGGACCGGCTGCGCCAGCGACAGAAAAAATTGCTGCCAGAAAATTTCCGGCGCGCGGTTTGTGCTGGCCAGCGACAATTTCCAACGCCACAGCAAGTCGGTGTTCATCGCCGCCGTGAAGCCTTCACCGAACTGCTGCCGCGCCACGAGCACGCGCGGGGAATTGTTTCCGGGCGAGCGGTCGGTGGGATGCACCGCCAGAATTTCCGCTCCCGGTTTGATGGCGCGCACTCTGGCATAGGTGCCGAAACGCGGCACGTCTGCCGTGGCGCGAAACAGCCGCGCCGCCGCCGCGCCCGTCGCCGCCTTGAACGGAACCAGTTCTGGCAGGGCCTCGCCTGCCATCGCGTTGTTGGAAAAAGTGATCCCGTCTCCCGAAGCCGCACCGCCCAGCGCGCGCATCTGTTCTTGAAAACGCGCTCCGGCCTCGGCGCTGCCGGACGCGCCGGGCGGCTCGAAAACCACCGGCAACAATTGTTCCAGCGGCGTGCCCGAGAACCGCCGCGTCGCTTCGTTGTCCGGCGAAATGAACAGCACGCCGCCGCCGCCACGCGCGTATTCCAGCAGCGCCGACTGCTGTTTCGGCGTGAGCAGATCGGCGAACGCGTTTGCCAGCACGACAATTTGAAAACGCTTCAGCTCGCGCGCGTCCTCCGGCAGGTCGGCCATCGTTGACTGGCCTGCGATGCCCGCGCTCAACTGCACGCCCAGCGCCGGATTCAAAATCGCCGTGACGCGAAAACTCGGGTCGCTCTCCAGCGCGCCGCGCAAAAAACGATAGCCCCATTGCAGCGCGCCCTGATAGTAGAGCAATTCCACCGTCGTGTTTTCCACCACGCGCGTGGTGCGCCCCGCAATCTGTTGCTGCGCTCCCGTGCCGAGGCGGAATTCCAGCGGCAGCGCCATCGGCTCGCCCGCCGTCGCCTCGACCGGCCACGAAAAGAGATTCATTCCCTCGCGCACCGGCTGGTTCGTGGCGGACAGCTTCGTGTCACCGCTCCACAGTTCCAGCGGAATTTCCCGCGCCACCGGTGAAATGATTTCCACCAGCGCGCTCGCCGTGAAGCGCGATTGCCGCAGCACCCGCGCCGGAATTTTCACCTCGCGAATTTTCATGGATTCAGCGCCGGGCCGGCTGCGGTTGTTGCCCACCACAAAATACAACGGCACCGCGCGTTCCGTCGCGGCGTTCATCGCGTCGGACAGCTTGTCCGAACTCGTGTCCAGGCCGTCGGTGAGACAGACGATGGCGGCGGCATCTCCTTTCAACGTCTCCCGCAGCGCCGCGTAAAGATGCGTTTCCTCGCCGGACGGCGCGGACTTCACCGCGTCATCGAAACTGGAAACCGGCTCAACCCCGCTGGCGAACCGGAAAAATTTTGTTGCAGCAAACACTCCCGCCGACTCCGCTTCATGTTGTTTCCAGACCCGCACCGCGTCCGCCAGCCGCGTCGCGCCGCGATGATCCGGCGCGCTCATGCTCGCCGAGCGGTCCACGAGCACCGCCAGTTCCCGGCGCGACGACTCGGGCCGGCTGCGATCCACGCGCGTGGGATTCGCCAGGCACAGCAGCAAGAGCAGCAGCATCGCGCCGCGCAGGATGACCAACGCGAGCCGCCCGCCCGGCGACAGTGTGCCGCTCGTCCGGCGATACGAACGGAACACCAGCCACAGTCCGATCACCGCGACCACGGCCAGCGTGCTCCACGCCGCACCCGCCGGCAGTGCGCGCAGCCAGCCGCCAAACTGCCATTCCAAAGTTGAGGTCATGGTTGTTTTGTTTTTCCATCCGGCTTGCCCGTCGAATAATCGCGCGACAGCTTTTCAAAATAATCCGCCACCGCCGGCCGATACGCCGGCGGAGCCTGTGCGACCTGCTGGTCGGTCAGGCGATGCTGCCGCTGAAAATGCGCAAGTTCCTCGCGCAACACCGTGATCAGGCCGGTCATCGGCGGATCCATCTCGGCGGCGAACGCGATGAGGCGGCTGCTGTCCGGTTGGCCGCTGCTGGATTCACGGCTCAAGATTTCCCGCATCTGTTTAACTTCGGCGGCACCCGGTTTTATTCCCATGGCATCGAGCGTCTGTTCGCGCAGTTCTCGTTTCAAATCCTCGCCGAGTTGCTGGCGCTGTTCCTCACGGCTCGGTTCCTGCCCGCGCGCATGAGCAACGGCCCCGACGCCCGTCGCCGCCTGGCCTGGAGATTTTCCAGTCTGCCCGGCACCGGGACTGGTGCATTGCGATGCGAGGTTGTTGAGGTTCGCCTGCGTGCGCTGCATCCGCTCGACGAGCCGGGCGAGTTCCGACCGCGTGGGCTGGCCCTGGTTGGGCAGTTGCGCCGCGCGCTGCGCCAGTTCATCCAGACGTTGGGCGAGCTTTTCAGAACTCGCGGCGTCGCGCGGCGATTGCTGCGCCTGCGCCTGCAAATGTTTCAACGATTCGTCGCCCAGCAGCTTCGCCATTTCATTGAGACGCGCGGCGGCATTCGTCGCGCCGCTGGCCTGCTGGCGTTGCGCCTCCTCCTCCAGCCGCTTCGCCGCCGCGCGCACGGAGGCCTCCGATTTCTGCAACTGGGCGGCAGCCTCCGCATCCGATTTTGTCTGCGGTGCCTGGCGGACACCATGGGCAGCGGCGGACAACTGGAGCAGCGCATCCGCCAGTTTGTTTTTTGCCGCCTGGCCGTCGTCCGCGCGCAACGCGGTGGCGGTCTGGCGCAATTCGCGGGCGGCCTCGGCGGCGGGTTCGCTGGCGGCGGCCAAATTTTGACTGCCAATTTGTTCCTGCGATCTGCCCGCGAGATCATCGCTCGACTGCAAATGCTTCAAGGCGTCTTCCTTGAACGCGGGGTCTTCGAGCAAATCCTGGATGCGCCGTTTGATTTCCGCCTGCCGTTCGCCCGGCGTGCCGGCAATTTGATCCGCGTCCGGTTTCGCATCGTCCGAAATAAGTTTGAGGGTGGAATTCGTGTTGCCGCTCGCGAGTTCGCCGGCCAGTTGCGCCTGTTCTTTCGCCAATGCGTCCACCTTGCCGGCGCGCGTCAGCGGGTGCGTCTTCAAGTCTAAGTTCTTTGGCTTTTGAAACGGGTCATTGGCCTTGGCCTGCTTGCTCTGGCCCGCAAGCTTGATGGAACTTTTCAAATATCTTTCCACCTCGGTGAGATAACTGAGTGCCTTGCCCTGCGGTTCGAGCGCGGGCTGGTTTTGTGTTTTCACAATTTTTCCTCCGGCATCCGTCATCAACGGCTGCGACTGCTGGACAAGGCCGAGGATTTCTTGCGGATAATTATTGGTGGCCATCAGAGCGATGACTTCTTCCGTCTTGGCCGCCAGTTGGTTCTGGTCGCCGCCGACGCGGGAATTTTCCTGACGCCACTCATCGCTCGCGGTGCTGATCTCGGCATGGGCCAGCGCGAAATTTTCCTTCATCAACTGCAACTGCGCGGCCTTGAGCGCGGTGACGTAGTTGAAGCATTTGCTCGGCTGGTCGCCGCCGGCGCAGATGAACGTGTCTTCACGCATCGGCTTGATCTGGACGAATTGCACCGGCGAAACTGTCTCCGGCAGCTTCGCGCCAAAAATCCGCTGCGCGCTCAAGTGATACGAAACGACGTCGTAGGTCTTCACGTCCAACTGGTCGAGATAAATGGACGGCTTCAGTGTGTGCTTGCCGGCCTGGCTCAAATCATCCTTGAGCGGCTGCGACAGTTTGTGGCCGCCGTTGACCTCGACCTCCAGCACCACGTCGCGCAGGCCGGTCGCTGAATTGGCTTCGGCTTCGAGCGGAACTTCCTCGATCGCGGTCGCAGCGGCTTCCGGTTCCGGCGACTGCCATTCGATGCTGGCGGCGGGTGGCGCCGCGGGCTTTTTCCCGGCGGCGGCAGCCGTCGCATCCTTCTTCGCGGAAAGATCGGACGACTCCGTTCGCGCCCAGCAAACCAGCGTGGCCAGATGCGCCAGCGCGAGCACGGTTGAGAAAACCATCAGGGCGGTGAGTCCGCGCCGGCGCGGTGACAGCTTCGCCGA
>JAYVCM010000035.1:0-5390 GCA_043749955.1 Limisphaerales bacterium
AACAGGCCTATTGACCTGACTCCACTTGGCCGGCTCTTGACCCAACGGATTGTGTAGGCAGCGGATGGAAACCACAGTTGGTGGTGCTTGGTGGAGTCATGTCAATAGGCCTGTTGGGAAATGGTCTGACTCGGCACTTGACCGGGCCGGGGAATTGAATAAACTGCATCCGCAATGTTGAAATACGCCTCACAAGCTGTCATTCTGGTCGTCGCTGTAGTCAGCGACGCCGTTGGCGCTTGTTGAACGTAGAGATTTAACAAGAACCCACGGCTGGAAACGGCTGTGGGTATTTTGTTACCCTGGGCCGGAGCCGCCACAACCAAAAAACCGGATGGCTGGATGACGGGATGGTTGGATGGTTGGATTGGTGGATAATTGGATTTATGGATGAATGGGGGACGCTTGCGAGCGTTCGGCCTTTTTGCCATCAATCCACAAATCCATTTATCCAAACATCCAAACATCCATCAATCCATTTATCCACCAGAACACGATGAGCAAGACAACTGAATCCGCGAAAGCGAAACCTGCAAAATCTGCCGCCAAGCCCCGCGCCGAAGTCGGCCCGGCCATGTTTGGCCGCGACATCTTCGTCGAAGCCCTCGAACGCGAAGATGTCGAAGTCATCTTCGCGTATCCCGGCGGCGCGAGCATGGAAATCCACCAGTCGCTCACGCATTCCAAAATCCGCACCATTCTTCCGCGCCACGAGCAGGGCGGCAGTTTCGCCGCCGAAGGTTATGCGCGCGTCACCGGCAAGGCCGGCGTGTGCATGGGGACCAGCGGGCCGGGCGCGACGAACCTCGTCACCGCCATCGCGGATGCCTTCATGGATTCCACGCCGCTCATCGCCATCACCGGCCAGGTGACGCAGGCGATGATTGGGCGCGGCGCGTTTCAGGAGACGGATATGATCGGCGTCACGCTGCCCATCGTGAAGCACAGCTATCTCATCACCAGCATCCACGACATCCCGCGCATCGTGAAGGAGGCGTTTTACATCGCGCAAAGCGGACGTCCCGGCCCGGTCGTCATTGATTTTCCGAAAAACATCCAGCAGGAAAAAGCGCAACCCGTCTGGCCGACATTGGAACAGGTCAAAAAAGGATTGCGCGGTTACACGCAGCCGGACTTGAAGGCGGACGACATCGCGCTGAACGAAATCATCGGCCTCATCGAGAAGGCCGAACGCCCGGTGCTTTATTGCGGCGGCGGAATTATTTCCAGTGGTGCGGCGGCGGAATTGAAAAAATTCGCCGAGGCCACGAACATTCCCGTGACGACCACGATCATGGGCATCGGCGGTTTTCCCGAAACGCATCCGCTCTCGTTGCGCTGGCTGGGCATGCACGGCTCGGCTTCCGCCAACTGGGCGGTCAATGGCGAATTCGAACTCCGCAAAAGTTTCACCGACCCGATGGTGAAGATGAAAGACGGCGCGGATCTGCTGCTCGCGTTCGGCGTGCGTTTCGACGACCGCGTGACGGGCAAGTTCGAGGAATTTTGCAAGAGCGGCACGATTGTCCACATTGACATTGATGCGTCCGAGTTGAACAAGAACCGCAAGGCGAACCTGCCCGTGGTCGGCGACATCAAGGACGCGTTGACGCGCTTAAATAAATTGGTTGCGAAACGTCCGATCCAGAAGAAGCACACCGCGTGGCTCGCGCAGATCGCGGAGTGGCAGAAGAAAGCGCCGTTCGCCTACCGCATCACGCCGGAGATCGCCAACAGCGATCACATGATTGACCACATGGGCGGCAAGGAAGGCGAAGTCATCCTCCAGCAGATGGTCATTGAACTGCTTTATGAAATGACCAAGGGCGAGGCGTATATCAGCACCGGCGTGGGCCAGCATCAGATGTGGGCGGCGCAATGGTATAAATACAAATACCCGCGCCAGTTCACCACCAGCGGCGGCCTCGGCTCGATGGGCTACGGCTATCCCGCCGCGCTCGGCATCAAGGTCGCGCTGCCGGACAAGCAGGTCATTGACATTGACGGCGACGGCTCGTTCCTGATGAACATCCAGGAACTCGCCACCGCGCACGTCGAGAAGATCGCGGCGAAGGCCATCATCCTGAACAACCAGCATCTCGGCATGGTGGTGCAGTGGGAGGATAATTTCTACGAAGGCAACCGCGGCCACACCTACCTCGGCGATCCGTCGGAACGCGCCGCGATTTATCCCGACTACGTCCGCGTGTGCAATTCCTTCGGTGTGAAATGCGAGCGCGTGATGTTCAAGAAAGATTTGCGCGCCGCCATCCAGCGGATGCTCGATGCCGACGAACCCTACGTCCTCGACGTGGTGGTGCCGTATAGCACGCACGTCATCCCGTTCATCCCCGCCGGCAAGACCGTGGCGGACATGATCTGGAAGCCTTAAAGGAAAAAATCAAAAAGCAAACGGCGCGTTGAAATTCAACGCGCCGTTTTTTTCTCAAACACTCACGGCACTTTTTCGATGAGGAAAAATTGCTGGGTGGCCGTGTTGGTGAAGCCGGTGAACACGCCAACGGCATTGGTTGGCAGCACCGGGTTGACCGCGCGCACCCAGTTCGTGAGCGGGGTCGCGAGGTTGGTGGTGCTCTTCAATTCATACAACTCGTAGGCCTTGGCCTGGAATTGCAGGTTTGTTTTGGTGAAGCCGGTGATTTGCTGCACGGAAGCCGCGTTCGTCGGCACCATCCCGGCGATGTATTCGTTCAGGTTGGAGAGCTTGTCGCCGTCCGCATCTTGCGCGGCTGCGTGATTGACGCCCACCGTCGGGTTGGCGTTGCCGAAATAACTCGTCATCCAGGTGTTCGGAATGCCGTCGCTCGCGCCGGCGGGGAAGCTGTCCAAGTTGAACGACACCACGCGCACGGTCACATACGGCGAGGCGTTCGTGCCGTCGGAATAACGCGCCACGATGCGGTCGTAAAAGGAAGTGGTGGCGGGGTCAAGGCGCGCGGAATCGGAGAAGGCGGCGGTGGCGGTGTATTTGATGGTGGAACCGGTTTGGGAAAAAACGCCGTTGATGACGGTGCCGCTGTTGGTCAGCAACGTGAGCGCGCCGCCCTGCAAATCGTAGCCGCGCAAGTCCACGGAATTGATGCCGGCCACGTTGGGCTGCGGCGAGGCGGTGGTCACGTCCAGCACGCGCGAATAGGTGTAGGGCGGCGTGTTGTTGGACGGGTAGGCCTGCTGAATCACCGGCGGATCATACGCGCCGAGGGTCGCGCCGCGTCCGTCGGCGTGGGCCTGAAAATACATGATGGACTGGAACAGCAGGGCGTTGGTCTCCGGCGAGGCGGAACTGGAATGGGCCATTGAGAGCGCGTGGCCGATCTCGTGACAGAGCACCTCGGTGAACGTGGCGAGATTTTGCATTGATGTGTTCGTGCGTTCCAGAACGACGTAACCGTAGGAGGTCTTGTAAAATTCATTCGTGCCGACAGCTCCGCCCAAGTCCCAGGTGCCCACCGGCGACGACAGGCTGCCGCGTCCGCCGATGCCCAGCGTGGTGGTGGAGTTGATGCGGTTGTAGTTGTCGTGAAGCTGGAGCCGCAGTTTTCCGTCGCTGGTGGTGATGGTGTCCGCACCCGCGCCGAAACTTTGGATGCCCTCAATCTTGAATTTTAATTTCGTGACGGCCGCCCAGGCGTTGAGCGCCTGGTTCACGGCGTTCGTCGCCTGCGCCAGCGTGATGCCCGCCGGCAAATTATCCGCATCCATCAAAACCGAGACTGGCTCGCCGCGATCCGGCGCGAGGAAACGCGAGGAGATGCCCGCACCATCCACCAGCAGGCCGCTGACGAGACTGGAGGTGGCGGTGCCGGCCTGGTCAGTGACGTTGTCGCCGCCGCTCTGGACGGCGGCGCGGAGGTCATTCAGCAGGGTGGACTGCTCCGGGACCAGCTTGCCATTCGCATATTTCAACGGCACCGCGCTCGCGTCGCCTTGCGGACAAAATAAACGTCCGTCCGGGCGGCGAGTCACAAACACCAGATACTCGGCGTCGGGGACGAACCTGGGTGAATTGCCGGAAAATTCCCGCGCCTCGCCCACCGCGCCGCCGCGATGCACCGTGGCCACGATGTCTGGCAGCGTGCCCTTGATGCCCTCCAGCACCCGCAGCGAAGTGCGCGTGTAAATCAGCCCGTCGTTGTCCCGGAAACATTCCTGCCCCGCCACCGCGCCGCGAAACACGGCGGCGGCTTGCGCCAACTGTTCGCCCACCGTCATGGGTAACGTGGATGATGCGAAGGAATGCAGCGACGGGAACAGCAGCATGGCGGCCAGCCAAAGGAGTCGTTTCATGCCGCCAATTTACCCGCCCCGGACGGAAAACCAATTGTTTTTGGCAGGCATTTGCCGATGCCCGGCCAGCGCGTTCACCGCCACGGAGCAGCCAATAGACGCGCTGGTCTATGCGCTCTACGGCCTGACCGAAAAAAGAAATCAAACGTGTCGAGATCGCCGGGAAATAAATCAGGCACTGGGGGCCATATGGCACGCACGTCATCCCCTTCATCCCCGCCGGCAGGACCGTGGCGGACAGGATCTGGAAACCGTAAGCCGATTCCAAAATTCTCAAGGCCGGGCGAAATTGTTTCGTCCGGCCTTTCCCCCTGGTTGCCAAGAGCGTCGGTTAGTTTGCAGGGCAAAGCTCCGGAGGGCTGGGCACTTCAAGTTTCTAAAATTAATTTGAATGGAGCGCAGCTTTGTCGCCGGCCAGGTGCAGCAACGTGAACCCGGCGGCGGCTGATCCCGCTGCGCGGGACACAGTCGCGCTCCGCCGGCCATCTGTGCGCGAAATCCGTCTTTCAAACCCGGCTCAACTGCACCTGCTGACATTCCGCCGCCGACAAAATCCGCCACTGGCCCGGCGGCAGATCGCCGGGCCGGAAATTTCCAATCCGCACGCGCACCAGCCGCAACGTCGGATGGCCGATGGCCGCCGTCATGCGCCGCACCTGCCGGTTCTTGCCCTCCACGAGTTCCAGTCCAATCCAGCAATCCGGCACGCGCTTGCGAAAACGGATCGGCGGAACGCGCGGCGGAATTAAAGTAGGGCAGGCATCTTGCCTGCCCAGCGAGCGCGTTGGCGCGAGCAATTTGCCGGCTTCGCCGGCTTGGGCAGGCAAGATGCCTGCCCGACTTTCCACCGCTGGCTGCGGCTCCAGCAGCCACGCGCGGCAGGGCAACGTTTTATGGCCTTGAATCACCAGGCCGCGTTGCAACTTGTCCAGCGCCTCGCGCGTGGGAATTTTTTCGACCTGCACCCAATACTCGCGCTCGTGCGCGTGGCGCGGATGCAGGAGCTTTTCGTTCCAGTGCGCCTCATCGCTCAAGAGCAGCAGCCCTTCGGAATCCGCATCCAGCCGGCCGATGGCATAGAC
>JAYVCM010000036.1:0-21302 GCA_043749955.1 Limisphaerales bacterium
GCATCCTCAAGAACACCGGTTCCCCGATGCTCACCACCGCGTTTTATGCCGTGGCCGACTGTGCGACCGGCACGCTGCGGTTTGCCAACGCCGGGCATCCCAAGCCGCTGCTCATCCGCCGTTCCCTTGACCGCGTCGAACCGCTTGCCAACGCCTCCGGCCGCAGCCAGCCCGCGCTCGGCCTGTTCGAGGACCCGCCCTACACGACCACCGACACCACCATCACGCCCGGCGATTTCCTGATGCTCTTCACCGACGGCCTGTTCGAGGTGCAGGGCCAGAACGAGGAGCTGTATTCGCAGCAGCGGCTCCTGCTCGACGTGAAAAATCTCCTGACGCATCCGCCCGGAATCCTCTTCGACGAACTGCTCGCCCTCGTCCGCGCCTTCGCCATCAACGGCGAGTTCGACGACGACGTCTGCCTCGTCGGCATGGATTACATCAGCCATCTGCCGGTGAAAAGCTGAATGGAACGCCGAGCACCGTCTCGGCCAGTCGGAACCGGATTAACTTCGAGCCGGGACGGTGCCCGGCGTTCCAAACGAAACTAAGAGTGCATCTTGATTGCTGTTCTTGGCCAAGGGGCAGGCTGGAAGCGCTGCCCTACGTTGCGGCGGCTTCGCCGCCAACGTAGGACAGCGCTTCCAGCCTGTCCGGGCCAAGGGGAAATTCATCGCGCACCTGAAATTTAAGAACGATGTCCAGATGCACTCTGCTAGTCCCTTTGTGTGAATTTGCTCTTTTCTCCGGCGTCGCTAGAATCCACCGATGATTGAACCGTGGCAGATCGCGTTGCTGTTCGGGACCGGCCTCACCGCCGGTTTCGTGGACACGATTGCCGGCGGCGGCGGACTGCTCACGCTGCCGATGCTGCTCAACCTCTGCGCCGACCCCGTCACCGCCCTCGGCACGAACAAGCTGCAATCCACCTTCGGCTCCACCAGCGCCACGTTTCACTTCGCCCGCGCCGGGACGTTGAACTACCGCGAAGTCCGCCGCGCGTGGCTGCTCGCGTTTCTCGGTGCGCTCATCGGCACCGTGCTCGTGCAGCAATTCGATTCGCACCTGTTGAAAAAAATCCTTCCGTTGCTCCTCATCGCCGTCGCGTTGTTTGTCTGGCTGCGGCCGCAGCTTGGTGAAAAAGATATTCATCCCCGCATCTCACGGGTGAAATTTGATTTCATCTTCGCCTTTGGCATCGGCGTCTATGACGGATTTCTCGGGCCGGGCACAGGGACGTTTCTCGCGCTGGCCTTCATGCTCGGGCTGGGATTCAACATGGCGCGCGCCACGGCCAACACCAAGGCGCTCAACTGGGCGAGCAATCTCGCGTCGCTGATTTTATTTTTGATCGTGGGGAAAATCTGGTTCGCGGCCGGCCTCATCATGGGTGCGGGGCAGATGCTGGGCGCGCGCGCGGGCAGCCACATGGTCGTCACGCGCGGCACCAAGTTCATCCGCCCCGTCTTCCTCACGATGGTCCTGCTCATCACGCTCAAGATGATTTACGACAACTACCTGAAACCGCACGCCTGACAACGAATCTGGGGTGGAAATTCCGTAGTGAATCAGTTTGAACTTCCTTTGCACCCCTAGGGTGAACACCCCATGGTGACTCGTATGAATCACACTATGATGTCAGTTAATAAATAAAAAAGACCAGATGTTGTGGTCAGTTTTAATTGGGAGCTGGAGTAGTGTCCGGCTCTCTCTTTTTTTATTCCGCATCCAAAACGGGAAGCCGGTGTAACTTTACGCCTTTGTGTCCATAGCTTTCCTTCCTGCCTCGACAAACGGGCGCGGTTTTCTAAATTGCCGTCATGCGAAGGGGTCTTTTTCAATTCTCGTTCCTAGTGTCCGCACTCGCGGTGCTCGTCACGGGCTGCCGTTCGCCGGGCGCGGCCACGCGTTCCCCGGCGGAACTGCTCGCGGAGCGGACGAATTATCCCGCGCATTGGTGGGCACCCGTTCCCACCAACGGCGCGCCGTCGTGGGAAATTTTACCGCAAGCCGCCGCGCCCGGCGAAGTCATCCTCTCCAAACGCAACGAGCTTGGCCTGCTTTCCAACTTTGCGCCGACACCGTTCACGTTTCACGGCAAACGCTATGCGAGCCTCGAAGGTTTTTGGCAGATGATGAAGTATCCTGAAAATGCCGATGACCCACGTGCAAAATTTCCGGGACTGACGTGGGCTTACACGCGCGACGAAGTTTCGCAGCTCACCGCCTTCGCCGCGAAGAAAGCCGGCGACCTCGCCGAGGCAAACATGAAAACAATGGGCATTGATTGGGTGACATTTGAAGGAAAGCGAATGGAATATCGTTTCATGGGCCAGGGGGATTTTTACAAACTCATCGTCGCCGCCACGCGCGAAAAAGTCCGGCAGAATCCCGACGGGCAAAAAGTTTTGCTCGCCACCGGCGATTTGATTTTGAAACCCGACCATCATCAGGAAACGAACGCACCCGCCGCGTGGCATTACTTTGAAATCCTGACGGAGATTCGCACGGAACTGCAACGGTCAGTGATATTTTGAACATGGACAATCCAGTCACACCCAATCCTGCTCCAGCAGTGGATCGTCTCCCGACGCGTGAAGGCTACGACCGCTGGTCGGCGTGTTACGACGAAGAAGATAATCCGTTGATCGCCTTGGAAGAACCGAAGGTGGCCGGACTGCTCGGACCGGTCAGCGGTCTCCGGATTTTGGATCTCGGTTGCGGCACAGGACGTCATGCGTTGCGGCTGGCTGCCGCTGGCGCGAACGTCACCGCCATTGATTTCTCCGACGGCATGTTGGCGCAGGCGCGCAAGCGAGCCGGCACTTTGCCGGTTGAATTTCTTGCACACGACCTGACCCAACCGCTGCCTTTTGCGGACGCTTCCTTTGACCGGATCATTTGTGGTCTGGTCTTGGATCACATCCCGGCACCGGCACCGTTGTTTGCCGAAATGCGCCGCGTATGCACTCCCGCCGGTTGCGCCGTGATCTCGGTGATGCATCCCGCGATGATGCTGCGCGGAGTTGAAGCCCGGTTCACCGACCGCACGACGGGCCGCGAAATCAGACCGGCCAGCACACGCCATCAAGTGACGGATTACATCAATGCCGTGCTCGCCGCCGGCTGGACGCTGAACCACGCCAGCGAACATGAAGTGGATGAGGCACTGGCCGCGCGTTCGGAGCGTGCCCGAAAATATGCCGGTTGGCTGATGCTATTGCTCATGCGTCTGACCCGGCCATAAAGTTGAGCCGACACGCAGCAAGCCAGTTCACCCACTAAGTTTTGTTACCAACAAAGCCCGTCCGGTGATTGGCGCGCGAAGAATCGTGACTAAAACTTTGACTTTTGCAGTCAACAAACGATGTTTTTATGGATCTATTCTTAAATTAGAGCCACAAACTGTTCGTCTGGTGATTAGCAAACGCCGTCCGGTAGTCACCCCAATTAAAGTTTGTGACTCTAATTATAAAATAGAGCCATAATCTGTTCATTGTTAAACTTAAAATCATCTGTTGTATGGTTCTATTATTAGTCTAGAGCCAAAAAAGTTGCTTAATTTCATCAGCACTTGACATATATGTGGCTATAATTTATAAATAGAGCCACAAACTTACGTTTTGTTAGATGGTTTTCTTCATGTTTTGTGATGAAAACTGTGTGTTTTGAATGGAAATTGAACCGGTGCAGGCATTTTTCCCTGCGCCATGACCAGAGAAGCCATCATGATACGTCACAAGCTCGACTTTCGGAACAAATCACATCTGGAACAGATCACCATGTGCGAGCGGCTCGTCGCCAGCGCCGATGCGCTGCCGGAAGAACGGCGGCAGAGTGTCCGGCTGGAGGATTTGCGCGGACATACCGCCGCCGCCCGTGCCAGCCACGACCGCATCGCCTCGCTCCGCAGCGACTTGAAGGCCGAGATCAGCAACCGCAACGTGCTTTTTGGCAAAGCCCGCATCGCTGCCACCGGCACCGCGCTGGGACTGTCAATCACTGCGAACAACCAGCCCGCCGAAATCCTGGCCGCCGGTCTGGAATTATCCGCGCCCAAGACCGCACCCGTCGGCCTGCCCGATGCGCCGACCAATCTCCGCGCCGCGCCGACCGACAACGAAGGCGAAGCACAACTCCGCTGGCAGCGCACCATCCGCCGCTGCGCGTTTCAAGTGCAATGGCACGCCGACCCGCCCGACGCCGACCGCTGGCATCAGGAAGACACCTGTTTCCCGCAGAAATCTCTGGTGAAAGGCTTGGTGAGCGGCGCGAAATACTGGTTCCGCGTCCGCGCCACCAACGCTCACGGCCAAAGCCTGTGGAGCCAGATGGCGTGTGTCAGGGTGAAGTGAGTTTCAATAATTCAAAAGTCCCAAAGGGATTAAATGTTTGCTGTGAACCATGATTATTGTAAGCATCCGTATTAATCAATGTGGTAGCACGACCAACACATCAAGCTCCGAACCGCGCGTTCCATATTCTATCGGCACGCGCATTAGGACTTGCACTCGTATTCACCGGCAACGCTCTCTTTGCGTCACCGACGGCGACGACTCTCGCGGCAACGAGCATGAGCACCGGCGGTGCGACGTTGAATGGCACGGCGATTAACAACAATGATACGACGACGCGGGCTTGGTTCCAATACGGACCGACAACAAGCTATGGAAGTGTGTCGTCAAAAAAATCGTTTAATCAGAGCACAGGAACGACTCCGGTGAGCTACAGCAACACCGTCAGCGGTTTGACAGTGGGAACCCTTTATCATTTCAGCTCTGTTGCCACCAACGCCACGGGAACCAGTTATGGTGCCGACTTTACCTTCACAACCCTGCCTGCAACCACGCCGACGATTACAACTAACTTCGCAACCAGTCTGGGCGTTACCAATGCGACATTGAATGGAAAATTGAATGCCAATGGGCTGACGACAGGTGCATGGTTTGAATGGGGTCTCTCTACGAATTATGGCAATGTAACGACTACCACAAATTTGACCGGCGGCACGACCAACCAGAATTTCAGCATGACGATTGTTAGCTTGGGGGTTGGTGTCAACTACTACTTCCGCGCGGTGGCAACGAACAGCCTTGGCTCCACTTACGGCGAAGGACAGAGTTTCATTACGGCGATTGTTGCCGAGGTCACGGCGACCGTCGCGCCTGGCTTGCAGGGAGTGTATAGTGCTTCCGTGGCATGGGGCGATTATGACAACGATGGGCGATTGGATTTCTTGCTTACAGGATTGCTCGGAGACAACGTCACAAGTATTTCCCAAATTTGGCGGAACACGGGGAACGGTTTCACAAATGTGACGGCGAACGTTGCGCCCGGCTTGCCAGGAATTTCGAGTAGTTCCGTGGCATGGGGTGATTATGACAATGACGGTCGGTTGGATTTCCTGTTCACGGGAAGCGGTGTTTCCCAAATCTGGCATAACACGGGGAGCAACTTTGAAAATGTGTCGGTGACCATCGCGCCTGGTCTGCCCGGAGTTCAAGGCAGTTCAGTAGCGTGGGGGGATTATAATAACGACGGGCACCTAGATTTCATAATATCTGGAATGTCAAATACCCCACCCTATACTGGCATTTCCCAAATCTGGCGGAACACGGAGAGCAATTTTATGAACGTGACGGCGTCCATTGCGCCCGGTTTGCCGGGAGTTGCTGGTTCCGTGGCATGGGGCGATTATGACAAAGACGGACGACTGGATTTCTTGATCATAGGCAGCGGCTTTGCCCAAATCTGGCATAACACAGGTAGCAATTTTGTGAACGTGACGGCATCCGTTGCGCCTGGATTGCCGGGAGTTCGTGGTTACGCGGCATGGGGAGATTACGACAACGACGGACGATTGGATTTTATTATTACGGGACAACTCGCCAACAACACTTACATTTCCAAAATCTGGCATAACACGGGGAGCAACTTTGTTGATATCACAGTGAGCGCCGCGCCTGATTTATTTGGAGTTTATGGTTCCGTGGCGTGGGGTGATTATGATAACGATGGGCGACTGGACTTCTTGCTCACAGGATATACGAATAACTCTAGCATTGGCATTTCCCAAATCTGGCGGAACACGGGAAGCAACTTTGTGAACGTGACACCAATTGTTGCGCCAAGTCTGCCTGGAGTTACGCGTAGTTTCGTCACGTGGGGCGATTATGACAACGATGGGCGGTTGGATTTATTGCTCACGGGAACAGGTTTTTCAGCTAATCTTTCCCAAATCTGGAGAAACTTCACGCTGCAAACCAACACTGCGCCCGCAGCGCCCTCAGGTCTGGCCATGACGTCTTCCGCGAACGGTGCATTGCTTTCGTGGAACGCTGCCACGGATGCGCAGACGCCCTCCGCCGGTCTCACCTATAATGTCCGTGCCGGCACCACGCCCGGCGGCACGAACCTCATTGCTTTTCACTCTGATGCCAGCGGCTTCCGCCGCGTGCCGGCCATGGGCAACGCGCAGAAGCCGCAGTTCCTCCCGCTTGCCGGCGTGACCAACGGCCAGACTATTTATTGGAGCGTGCAAGCCGTGGACAGCGCTTTCGCGGGAGGCCCCTTCGCGACGCAGTGCAGTGCGATCTCTACGCCACAATTAAAACTCGCCGCAAACTTCGCAAGCAATTCTGTTATCTCGTGGTCTCCGCCGACGTGGGGCTGGCGTTTGCAAGAGTCACCTAACCTCACCACCGGCATGTGGAGCGACTCACTCTTTGGCGAGATGAACCCCGTCACACTCCCATCAACCAATACGGCAAAGTTTTTCCGTCTGTTCAATCCGTAGCCGAAGGCGAAAATCAGAGACGAAATTATCTTCGCGTCTTCGCGCCTTTGTTGTTCAACTTTTCCTCCTGTCTCCGCCAGACTTTTCCAAAACCTTTGGTCATCGCCGGACGTGAGTTTCGTTCGCGGCTGTTTCTCGGCCCGTCAAAATTTTCGTAGCTGGTAACCGTCGCAGCCAGCCAGGGTTTCCTCATCTCCGCTCCCAGTCTCTCACGTCACCCGGAACGATGCGGAACAGTGGATGCGGCTCCGGAGAATCCACGCCGCGAAATTCCCGCGCCAGCTTGGGCGCGCGTGTCCGCAGCTTGGTTTTGAGATGGCTCCATTCGTAGGATAATTGTCCGCTCGTCTCTGGAATTTTTCCGTGAAATCGCCGGGACGAAATCTTGGCGGCGTCGAAATGGTAGCCCCGGTTTTGCGCCTCATCGGCAAGGCCGGCAAGAAATGTCGCGATGGCGGCGAGCGGATCGGATTGCGCCTGAAAGCGGATGAGCTGCGGATGATGCCGGTAGCCTTTGGTCGCGCCGGCGAGGACTTTCTGGGCGAGCAGCGCCTCCCGCCAGGCGGCCACCAGCCCTTTCGAGTCCAAGTATCGCGGATGCACGGTCCATAGTCGCATGATTGCGGGCAACTTTATGGTGGCCATGCGGGCTGTCGAGTTTTGTTTTGCGTTCGTCTTTTCCAACGCTCGACAACCGGCCCGCATCTTCAAAATCGTCCGGGACGTTGTTCAGACCTTTCGTCATGGCCGGCGGCTGGTTTTCGAGGCGGAAATCGGGCTGGTAAATTTCGCTGTCCTGACGGAAACTGAAGGCACACAACAGCACTTGTTTTCAGACGAAACCATGGCTGATTTTAAAATGCGTATCTTGCTGTTCATTTCCTTGCTCGTCTGCGGGCGTTTGCTGGCGCAACCGGTCATCCTCACGCAGCCGACGAATCAGGTGGTGCTGAATGGCAGCAACGCCGTGTTCAGTGTCGGAGCTTCGGGTCTGGGGTTGTTGAGCTACCAGTGGCGGTTCAACGGAACCAACCTTTCAAAAAACCTCGTCACCACGGTGGCGGGCGGAGGCAATGGCGGTGACGGCGGCGCGGCGACGGGCGCGAGCTTGAATTATCCTGCCGGGGTGACGGCCGATGCCGCCGGCAATCTCTTCATCGCCGAGGGGGGCAACAACCGCGTTCGCAAGGTGGACACGAATGGAATCATCAGCACGGTGGCGGGAGATGGTTCCGCCGCTTATTCCGGTGACGGTGGCGCGGCGACCAACGCCAGCTTGAATTTTCCGGTTCAGGTGACGGTGGATGGCTCCGGGAATCTTTTCATCGCGGATCATGACAACCACCGGGTTCGCAAGGTGGACACAAATGGGGTCATTACCACCGTGGCGGGAAATGGCGTGGCTGATTATTCTGGCGATGGAGGCAAGGCGACCAACGCCAGCGTGCATTTCCCATCGGGCTTGGTTTTGGACGGCGCGGGCAATCTTTACCTCGCCGATTATTGGAACAACAGGATACGAAAAGTGGATGTGAACGGAATCATCACCACGGTGGCGGGAAATGGTTCAACGGCCTACTCCGGCGACGGCGGGCAGGCGACCAATGCCAGCTTGAATGTTCCGAACGCCATGACCTTTGATGGTGCGGGCAATCTTTTGATTGCCGATTATGGGAACAGCCGCATCCGGAAGGTGGATTTGAATGGCATCATCACGACGGTCGCCGGCAATGGCCAGCCCTTCGCGGGCGGTGATGGCGGAGCCGCGACGAATGCCAGCCTGCAAGATGCGGTGTATGTGGTGACCGATATTTTCGGCAGGCTGCTGATCACCGATGTCTATGACGGAATCATCCGCCAGGTGGACACCAACGGAATCATCACGACTTTGGTGACCGGCCTCAATCATCCCAACGGGCTGTTTGTGGATTCCTTGGACAACCTCTTTATCGGAGATGCCGGAAGCTCCCGCATCGGCAAAGTGGCGCTGCTGGGCTCGCCGGTTTTGAACCTGAATCTAGTGACCACCAACAACGCCGGCAACTACGCTGTCATCATTTCAGATTCCAGCGGCAGCGTGACGAGCAGCGTGGCGAGTTTGACGGTCAACGTGCCGGTTTTTATTTCCACCCAGCCGCAGAGCCAGTCGGTGTCGGTTGGCAGCAATGTGACTTTTGCCGTGACCGCCGGCGGGACGTTGCCGCTGCATTACCAATGGCTGTCCAACAGCATTGCGATTTTAGACGCGACCAATTTTAATTTTACTTTCAACATCGCCAGCACCAATCCGGTCGCCGGTTTTTCCGTTGTCCTCACCAATAACTATGGAGCCATCACCAGCAGCGTTGCCGCGCTGACGGTGCTGGTCATTCCGCCGGGCATCGCGTCGCCACCTGCCAGCCAGACCGTGGGCATGGGCAGCAATGCGACGTTTAACGTGGTCGCCTCCGGCTCGCCGCCGTTCAATTACCTGTGGTTGTTCAACGGCGCGGCCTTGAGCGCGCAAACCAATGCGACTCTGAACTTGTCTGGCTTGCTGACCAATCAGTCGGGTGCTTACAGTGTTCTTGTCACGAGTCCGTATGGCAGCATCACGAGCAAGGTCGCCACGCTGACGGTCGGGTTTCCGCCCTACCTCACGCAGCAACCCACCAACCAGACCATTCTCGTGGGCGGCCGGTCGGCGATGTCTGTCAGTGTGGCGGGTGTCGGGCCATTCTCGTATCAGTGGCAATTGAACGGAACGAACCTGCCTTACAACTTCATCAGCACGGTCGCCGGCAGCGGCGGATCCGGATTTTCCGGCGATGGCGGGTTGGCGACGGCTGCTTCCTTGAGCACACTCGCCGCCGGCGTGGCGGCGGATGCGGCGGGCAACGTTTTTATCGCCGACCAAAATAACAACCGCATCCGCAAAGTGGATGTGCGCGGAATCATCACCACCGTGGCGGGCACCGGCGCTCTGGGTTTTTCCGGCGATGGCGGGGCGGCGACCAACGCCAAACTCAACGCTCCTTACGCCGTGGCGTCGGATGCGGCGGGCAACGTGTTCATCGCCGACCAAAGCAACAATCGCGTCCGCAGGCTGGATACGAACGGCATCATCACGACCGTGGCGGGCAAGACCGGAGCGGGTTTCGCCGGCGACGGGGCGGCGGCGACCAATGCCAATTTGAACACGCCCGCCGGATTGCTCGTGGATGACACGGGCAATTTATTTTTCGCCGACCAAAACAACCACCGTATCCGCATGGTGGGAACGAACGGCATCATCACCACCGTGGCCGGGAACGGCACCGGAACATTTGCCGGCGACGGCGGGCCGGCCACGAATGCGAGCTTGCGCAACCCGGCCAGCGTGAGCCTGGACAAATCCGGAAACCTCGTCATCGCCGACCGCTTGAACAACCGCATCCGCAAGCTGGACACGAACGGTGTCATCACCACGCTGGCCGGAAATGGCTCAGTCGGTTTTGGCGGCGACGGCGGGCTGGCGACCGGTGCGGTTCTGGCGGCGCCCTATGGAGTGCTGGCCGATGCCGCCGGAAATGTGTTCGTCGCCGACACCAGCAACAACCGCATCCGCAAAGTGGATGCGGCGGGAGTCATCAGCACCGTTGCCGGGACGGGTGTTTCGGGATTTTCCGGCGATGGCGTGCTCGCGACGGCGGCAACGCTTTCATTTCCCCGCGGGCTGGCCTTGGACGCGGGCGGCAATCTGCTGATTGCGGACGTGTTGAACTACCGGATCCGAAAAATCGCGCTTGGCTCGCCGTCGCTGGTGTTTCCCAGCGTGTCAGCGACCAACGCCGGAAATTATTCCGTCATCATCAGCACTCCCTACGGCAGCGTGACGAGCGTGGTGGCGACGCTGACGGTGCTGCTGCCGCCGGCGGTTGTCGGTCAGCCGCCGAATTTGTCCGCCGGGCTGGGCAGCAACGCCACCTTCAACGTGACGTTCACCGGAACCTTGCCGCTCGCTTTTCAATGGCAGTTCAACGGCACCAACCTGACGAATCAAACCGCGCAGTCCTTGAGCCTGACCAACGTGCAATGGACCAACGCCGGCAGCTACCGCGTGGTCATCACGAACATTTACGGGAGCACCACGAGTTCACTGGCAACGCTGACGGTGGGTCTGCCGCCGACCATTACGAGCCAACCGATTAGCCAGATGATTTTGTCGGGAACCAATCTCTTGCTGGGCGTCGCGGTGGCGGGCAATGGAACTTACGCGTATCAGTGGCGATTGAACGGAACCAATCTGCCGCCGGTCATCATCACCGTGGCGGGTAATGGCACCAACGGATTTTCCGGCGACGGCGGGGCGGCCACGAATGCGCGCATGAGCGGGGCTTACGGCGTGACGGTGGACGTGAACGGAAATTTATTTTTTGCCGACGCCGCCAACAACCGCGTGCGGAAGGTGGATACCAACGGAATCATCACCACCATTGCCGGCACGGGCGTTTCAGGTGCGACGGGGAACGGCGGGCAGGCGACGAACGCCACGTTGCGCTTTCCCGAGGGAATGACCTTCGACAAATCGGGCAACCTATTTTTTTCCGAGTTCAACAATGCCGATGTCCGTAAAATTGCAACCAATGGAATCATCACGCGAGTGGCCGGAACCACCTCCGCCGGTAATTCTGCGGACGGTGGTCAGGCCACCAATACCGCGCTGTTTAACACAACTGCGGTCGCCGTTGATTCGATTGGCAACCTGTTCATAGCCGACTTTTACAGTAACCGCATTCGCAAGGTCGGAACCAACGGCATCATCACCACGGTGGCGGGCAATGGCACCGCTGGTGGTGCGGGCGATGGAGGCATGGCCACCAACGCCAATCTCGGCCAGCCTGCTGGCGTCGCGCTCAACAGTGCGGGGAACCTCATCATTGCCGATAACGACAACTATCGGGTTCGTTCAGTCAATTCCAGCGGAGTCATCTCGACGATTGCTGGTGGTGGTAGTGATTTGTATTCAAACGGCATTCTTGGAACCAACGCCAATCTCAAGCCGGCAAATGTGGCGGTGGATCCGTTCAACAACATCTTTATCGCGTGTGACAACCGGGTTCGTCTGCTGGACACCAATGGAATTATCACTACGGTTGCCGGTGGCGGCAGTGCCAAGCCAGGTGATTTTGGTGCAGCCACCAACGCCAGCTTGGTCGCGCAGGCGTTGGCGTGCGATCAGCAAGGCAACCTTTACATTGCGGATCGGTTTAACTTTCGCATACGCAAAGTTTGTCTCACCGGCCTGCCAACCCTGTTGCTGCCCAACGCCAGCACCAACCACACCGGCAATTACAGCGTCGTGGTGACCAGTCCTTACGGCAGCGTCACCAGCAGCAACTTCAGTCTGACCGTGTTGAACTTGCCGGTCATCGGCGCATCGCCCGTGAATGTGGATGGCACGGTGACGTTGAATCTGTCCACCACGCCCAACATCAGCAGCCGGATTTATGCGGCGTCGAACCTGGTGCCGCCCGTGGCGTGGCTGCCTGTTTACACCAACTTAAACGGCGGCATCTGGCAGTTCACGGACACCAATGCGCCGGGTTTGCCGGCGCAATTTTATCGCGTCTCAACACCCTGAAGCACGCGCTGCCCAGTTGTGGCCTCCTGAAACATCTGGCTGCTGGCCGTGCGGCTGGCTTCCCGCCTCGACAACCGCCGGGAATTTTCTAAATTATCCCGGATGTCGTTCAAACCTTTGGTCATTGCCGGACGCGAGTTCCGTTCGCGGCTGATTCTCGGCACGGGAAAATTTTCGTCGCCGGAAGCCATGCGCGATGCGCTCGCCGCCAGCGGCACGGAAATGGTCACCGTCGCGTTGCGCCGCGCGGATTTGTCCGGCCAGAAAGACCCGTTCGCGAACATCCTCGAATTCATTGACCCGAAAAAATATCTGCTCCTGCCCAATACCAGCGGTGCGATGAACGCCGAGGAAGCCGTCCGCCTCGCACGCCTCGCCGTCGCCGCCGGTTTGCCGAAATGGGTGAAGCTCGAAATCCATCCCGACCCGCGCTATCTGCTGCCCGACCCGATTGAGACGTTCAAGGCGGCGGAGATTCTCGTGAAGGAAGGTTTCACCGTGCTGCCCTACATCAACGCCGATCCGGTGCTGGCGAAACGCTTGCAGGAAGTCGGCTGCGCGACGGTGATGCCGCTCGGTTCGCCCATCGGCTCGAATCGCGGCATCCAGACGCGCGACCATATCCGCATCATCATCGAGCAGGCGACGGTGCCGGTGGTCGTGGACGCGGGCATCGGCGCGCCGAGCCACGCGGCGGAGGCGATGGAACTGGGCGCGGACGCCGTGCTGGTGAACACCGCCATCGCCGTGGCGAACGATCCGAACCGCATGGGCATCGCGTTCAAGCTGGCCGTCGAGGCAGGCCGTAGCGCGTATGAAATCGGCCTCGGCGCGCAAAGTGAAACGGCGAGCGCGACGAGTCCGTTGACGGCTTTTCTAAATTGAAATTCAACACGGATGGACACGGATTAACACGGATATATAAAACATGAGCGCAGAATCCAAATGCAACTGCCAACATTGTAACGGACACATCTCGTTTCCGTCGGAAATGGCCGGGCAAACTACAAACTGTCCGCATTGCCAACTTGAAACGCTTCTGTTCATTCCGCAAATGGCAGTTTCGCCCAAACTATCCGCACCAACTTCACGAGGTGGTAACAAACCGGTCCTTTTTGTCGTGGCAATCGTTCTCCTTGCTGTCATCGGGATGGCAGTCATTGTTGGCAAGGGAGCGAAACAAAATAGTCAGAAGGATTTAGCAAATCTAAAACCCGTGGTCGGAGCTTTTGGCTATAAACTAGGCGACAAGCTAACAGGGACGGTTGAGGATTACGCGTCGATAAAGGATATGCCGCCATTCACTAGCCTCCATCTCGATACGACAGCAGACGGTCATATTTGTATTATTACTTTAATGGGACATACCGATGAATTCGAAGCCTACGATTCCAAAAAGCGTTTAGTTTCTATTTTGAGCGAGAAGTATGGACTACGCTTTCACAAAAGTGATGGCAAAGATGAGGACTACGATTTTGGAACGATTGACCAGACTGCTCACCTCAAAATTTTAGGTGGAAACTATTTCTACTTGGATTATTCCGACAACAAACTTCGAGACATTTATTTTGGCGAGCAGAAAATCATAAGAGAAAAAGAAGACGCTGATAAAAAGGCTGCGATGTCAAAAGGACTTTAAAGCTTTCTATGAAACGCGACATGGAATTGATTCGGTTGCTACTTCTGGAGCAAGAGGGAGGTGAAGCACCGCCAGAATTATCGGAGTATTCGGAGGAAGATGCTCTTTACAATTATGCACTCATGGTTGATGCAGGGCTGATTGTCGCCTCGCTTACGCCGGAGACTGGCGTTCCAATTGCGGTTTCAGTTTGTCGCCTCACATGGGCAGGCCACGATTTCCTTGATGCGACGCGCGACAGCAAGATTTGGAAGATGGCAAAGGATCAAATTCTCAAGCCGGGAGCATCTTGGACTTTTTCTCTTTTGGTTGAATGGTTGAAACAAGAAGCTCACAAGCGAGTTTTTGGAGTTCCGCCCAGCAGTTAATTTAATCCGTGTTCCGTGTCAATCTGTGGTTAAAAATATGAGTGCAAAAAAATTATCCGCATCGCGCGCCCGGCAGATTTTGGCCGCCGCGACAAAAACCCGTGTCCTCGTCGTCGGTGACGTGATGCTCGACCAGTTCATCTGGGGCGGCGTGTCGCGCATCTCGCCGGAAGCACCGGTGCCGGTGGTGGATTTTTCCCGCGAGAGTTTCATGCCTGGCGGCGCGGCCAACGTCGCGCGCAATCTCGTCTCGCTCGCCACGCCCACGGAACTTTTCGGCGCCATCGGCAATGACGATGCCGCGCGCAAGCTGCTGAAACTTCTGGGCGAACAAAACATCGGCTGCGCCGGCCTCGTGAAGAATTCCGCGCGGCACACGAGCATCAAGACGCGCATCGTGGCGCATCAGCAGCAGGTCGTGCGCATTGACCGCGAAACGCGAGGCGACCTCGATGACAAGACCACGGCGAAGCTGCTCGTCGAGTTCAAAACGAAAGTGGCCAATGCCGATGCCGTCATCGTGGGTGATTACGGCAAAGGCGTGGTCACGCAAGCATTGCTGAACGAAATCAAATCGCTGTGCCACGCGCGCGGCGTGTGGTTGAGCCTCGATCCGAAGCCGGTGCATCATTTGAATTTGAGCAGCCTGTCGCTCATCACGCCGAACCGCAAAGAAGCGTTTGAGCTCGCGGACTTGCCGGACGAAACCAAAAACGCCAGCCCGCTCGCGGATAAAAATCTGATGCTCGTCGCGGAACGGTTGCTGAACGAACTGCGCCCGGCGCTGCTGCTCATCACGCTCGGCGAACTGGGAATGTTGCTCTGCCAGCGCGGGCAAAAGCCGTTTCACATTCCCACGGTGGCGCAGGAAGTCTTCGATGTTTCCGGCGCGGGCGACACGGTGATCGCGAGTTTCACGCTGGCGATTGCGGCGGGTGCGTCGCCGATTGAAGCTGCCATCCTTTCCAATCACGCGGCGGGCATCGTCGTCGGCAAGCGCGGCACGGCGACGACCACGCCGGAGGAATTGCTGAAAAGTTTTTAACCACGGATAAACACGGATGGGCATGGATAATGCAACTAAACGCAGAGGCGCAGAGAACGCGGAGAAACGCAGAGTTAAAAAATCTCTGCGACTCTTTGCGGCCTCTGCGCCTCTGCGTTTTGCCCCATCCGTGGTTCTAAAATGAATTCTTCAAAAATTACCGTTGCTGAAATTCGTGCCATGAAAACGCGCGGCGAGAAGATTGCCGCGCTCACGGCGTATGATTATCCGATGGCGAAATTGCTCGACGAAGCAGGCGTGCCGTTGCTGCTGGTCGGGGATTCGCTCGGCATGGTGGTGCTGGGTTATCCCGACACGACCCATGTGACGATGAAGGAGATGAAGCATCACGTCCGCGCCGCCGCCCGCGCGCAGCCGAATGCGTTGCTGGGCGCGGATTTGCCCTTCCGAAGTTACGACGATGTTGACGGCGCGGTGGCCAATGCGCGGCAACTCGTCGCGGCGGGCGCGGAATTTGTGAAGGCCGAGGGCGGAGCAGAAATTCTTCCGCAGGTCGCCGCCATCATCGCGGCGGGAATTCCGTTCTGCGGACATCTCGGAATGCTGCCGCAGCACGTTTTGGAAGAAGGCGGCTATCACATCAAAGGCAAGAAGGACGCGGAACATCAGGCATTGCTGGATGACGCGAAGGCGCTGACCGAAGCCGGCGCGTTCGCCATCGTGCTGGAACTTGTGACGTCGCCGGTGGCGAAGGAAATTTCGCAGAGCATTGTGATTCCCACCATCGGCATCGGCAGCGGGCCGGACTGCGACGGGCAGATTTTGGTGACGCCGGATTTGACGGGAAGTTTTCCGTGGTTCACGCCGCGCTTTGTGAAGCCGAAGGCGAACTGCGCGGCGGAAACCAAATCGGCGGTGACGGCGTGGAAAAACTCTTTGGGCGATTAACGGATGTGCTGATTTCACCGTCAAAGGTTGGTGCTAATTTTTCTCCGCGTCCAAAGCGGCGCTGAAGCGGCCGCAGTCCAGACGCTTCGCGCGGATTGAAGATGTTCGACTGTCGCGAAGCGTCTGGACTGCGGGCGGTTTACCGCCGCTTTTGGCGCGAACCTGCCGAAATGATCAGAGACTCCTCACGTCGTCTCCTACTTTGAAATGGATTGCGCGTGAAACTTTTCTCGGAATTGCGGTGTTAGAACAGCAGATGAAATTTTACTTTGTCATTTTGATGCTCGTGCTGGCGACGGCCGGCTGCACTTCGCGGTCGAAGGCGCGGATGAAGGAACAGAACGCATTTCTGGCGGGTCAGAACGCGGCGTTGCGGCAGCAGCAGGCGGCGCAGGGACCGGGCGTTACGATCATCGGCGCGGTGCAGAATCCGCAGGTGCCGTGGGTCGCGGGGTTGACGCTGGCGCAGGCGGTGGCCACGGCGAATTATCTGAACAAGGACGGGCCGAAAAAAATCATCATCACGCGCCAGGGCGAAAGTGCGGCGCTGGATGCGAGCGTTCTGTTCAACGGCACGGACATTCCGCTGGAGGTCGGCGATGTGATTGAGCTGCGCTGATTCGCAAGGAAAACATTCAACATTCAACATCGAACTCCGAACACCCAATTTTTTGCACTGGGCGTTCGATGTTGAATGTTCAGCGTTGAATGTTTCCTAAACTTTCCCCCTAAAACTTTTCCAAATAATTTTCAGCTAGGACAGCCTTTGTCCTACCTCGCCTGCGAAAGTGGAGTCGTAATTAAAACCAAATTATGACAACCAACGAACAACTCGAACTCGGATTCAACGGAACCCAGACCCGCATCTTCGGACGCAGGCGCGAGAACCGCATGGCGCGGGGAAGATGGTGGTTCACCAAGATGCGCGAGGCCGTGGCGCAGGCGATGGACTGGCAGGCCCAGGCGGAACCGCGCCCGGAACAAATCTGGATCGCGGGCGCGAACCACCAGTTCAAGGCGTGATCTTCCCAAGCCCGCGCGTCTGTGCGGCCGCCGCGCGCCGGTCATTTCCCACAACAGGATGACCGGCGCGCTTTCTTGCCTTTCCAATTGGGCAGGGTGAGGGGCGTTTTTTTTGGGGAAACATTCAACGCCGAACATTCAACATTCAACATCGAAGGCATCGGTGAACCCGGCAGCTTGTTGAATGTTGAATGTTGAATGTTGAATGTTGAGCCGCCGCGTTTTCACCCCTCGTCCTCAATCCTTCTCCCCTCGGAGGGGAGAAGGAAGCCTGAAGCGCGGCACGTAAGATTCAAGCCCCGCTGGGATAACCGGCACGCACAAATTTGCGGATGACGGAAAGCTCCTCTTCGCCGTGGATGGTGTGCGCCTTGGGGAACTCGTGCCATTCGGTGTGGAAGCCGGCGGCCTTCAGCGTCTGGATCTGTTCGCGCACTTTGGCGATGGGAATCATGGTGTCGAACGGGCCATGCGTCGAGAGCAGGCGCTGTTGCTTGGCGACGGGCGGAATTTCCGTCAACAATTTTTCCAGCTCAAAAACCCAGCCGCTGATGCCGACGAGGCCGGCAAGCTTGTGCGGATAACGAAGGCCGACATCAATCGCCATCAGGCAGCCCTGGGAAAATCCGCCGAGCGTGATCTGTTCCGCCGGAAAATTTTTCGCGCGCAAATCGTCGAGCAGCCGGAACAGCATCTGGCGGCTGCGTAGGACGCCGGGCGTCTGGTCATCAATGTCAAACCACGACCAGCCGCCGTAGTAATCGTCGGGCGCGTTGACGAGGAGATAGTTCAGCCACGGCAGGTTCATGGCTTCGGGCAGCCAGCGGTAGCCTTCGATGCTGTCGCCGAGGCCGTGGAGCATGACCATCAGGCGGCGCGAGGTTTGGTCGGCGGCGGGGATGAATTCGGTGTGGAGCATGATTTATTTTATAGAGATGGTGCGTTGGTTGTGTCCGTCACCCCTCACCCTCAATCCCTCTCCCCTCGGAGGGGAGAGGGAAGCCCCAGGGCGGGACACCGCCGCCCTCCGCAAAAAAACCGCGTCAGTCCACGTTCGGATACGAGCCGAGGATTTTGACGAAGTTGCAGTGTGCCCGTTCATCGCCGAGGCGGATAGATGGTTTAAGCCATCTCGACTTCGACGCGGGCGCGGTAGCCGAGACGGGTGAGAAATTTTTCGCAATCCTCCCAGCGCAGGCCAAATTCAGCGACATCCGCCAGTCCCAGCCGGCCAACGATGTCCGCGAGCAGTTCGGCGTCAGCCTCCGCAAAGTCAGCCTCCAGCAGCGCTCGTTCGGCCCAGTCAACGAGCTGCGCCTGCGCAAGGCGGCCATGCAGGTGATCGGCAATTTGTTTTGCCACGGTCTGGCGCGTGACTTTCATGGTTTCAGGTTACACGATTTGGTGGCCGGAATCGAATGGAAATTTTTCATGCCGGGCCGCCAGCTTTCCGTTGCGATCATAAATTTCCTGCCAGAACCGGACGGTGTTATCAGCGGCATCCGTCTCTTTGCAGTAGCGTGCAAAGGCGCCGGAACGACCGGCAATCTGGCGGACATAAATCCGGCCGCCGCCCGGCAAATCCTGCCATTGCCCAAACGCCTTTTCGTTTTGTCGGCGGCTGGCCATGCTCAGTCCACATTCGGATACGAGCCGAGGATCTTGACGAAGTTGCAGTGCCGGCCAAGGTGCAGGATGGCCCTGGCCACTTTCGCGTCCTGAAAATGTCCGGCGCAATCAATGAAGAAAAAATATTCCCACGCCTTGCGCTTGCTGGGGCGGGATTCAATCTTCGTCAGATTGATCTTGAACTTGCGGAACGCGGCGATGGCTTCGTGCAGCGCGCCGGCCTTGTCGGCCACGCTGATCATCAGGCTGGTGCGGTCGTCGCCCGTGGGCGGGCTGCACTGGCGGCCCAGGACGATGAAGCGCGTGACGTTGACGCTGTTGTCCTGAACGTCCTGCGCCAGAATTTTCAGGCCGTATTTTTTTGCGGCCAGCGCACCGCCGAGCGCGGCGGAAAATTTTTCCTTCGCGGACAGTTCGGCGGAGCGCGCGTTGGATGAGGTTTCCACGATCTCGACGCGCGGCAGATTTTTCGCCAGCCACCCACGGCACTGCGCGAGCGACTGCGGATGGACATACAGTTTTTTTATTTTCGCGCGCGGCGAATTGCTCATCAGGCATTGCTGGATGCGCAGGACGATCTGGGAAACGATCTTCAGTTCGCTGTCCACGAACATGTCGAGCGTGTGCGTGACGACACCCTCGGTGGAATTTTCCACCGGCACCACGCCGTAATCCGCGCTTTTTTTGGCGACCTCCGTGAACACGTCGCCGATGGTTTTCTGCGCGGAATAATCCAGGCTCGCGCCGAATTTCTGGATGGCCGCCTGATGCGTGAACGTCGCCTCCGGCCCGAAATACGCGATGGTCATGGTCTTTTCGAGCGCGAGCGCGCTGGACATGATCTCGCGGTAGATGGTGCGAAGTTGTTCATCGGTCATCGGTCCGGCGTTGAGGGCGCAGACGCGTTCGAACACGGCGCGTTCGCGGTGCGGCGCGTAAATCTCCTCGCCCGCCGCGAGCTTGATGCTACCGATGGCGAGCACCTGGCGCGTGCGGTGGTTGAGCAGCTTGACGATCTGCGCGTCCAGCTTGTCAATCGCCTGCCGATGTTTGGAAAGGCTCATTCCAAGGAAGAATGAAGAATGGAGAATGAAGAATCAAATCTTGTTTCACTCTCGCAAAAATCCAGAAAGCAAATCTAGGCGTCTTGCGACAATGGCTGATGAGAAAAAAATAAAATGAGGTCGGCAACTGTCTTGACCTTGCCATAAGAAGGATTCTGCTCGCAGCCATTCATCGAACGTTGCGTCCGCACTGCTATCTCACGGGCTATGTCATCCAAATCTTCTGAATCAAGCTTCAAATCTTTCTCGAAGGAATCAGTCGCACGAATTGGAAATGATGGAGCATCACCGTAGTAATGCTGGAGTTCTTCATACACGGCTCGAATAATTCGTGTGTCAGTCTTGTGACAGTCAAATGACCTTGCAAAGGAACAGATGGAATCCGCTTGCCGCTTTTCAGCCATTTTCCGAATCCGTCGGCGCTCAAATAATGATGCTATGACCCCTAAAAAAATAATGAGCGAGAGCCATGACAGAACAGCTACGCCAAATTTGAAGGTGAGTGAGGCCATCCACAACGCGGCAAATACAGCCAACAACCACCAGAAGGAAATCACTTTCTGTGGTTTGCGTGGAAGCAGTGTTCTGCGAGATGAGACTGCCATATGGTTGCGATTGAAATAAAGTTTCGGTTCACGCAAAAACCAATCGCCCACGCGGCTGCGGAATTTCGGCACCATCCTCTTTCGCGGTCTTGATCCAGAACTTGATTGCGTCTTCGGCGTTTTTGATTGCTTCCTGCCGCGTCGCGCCGTGCGCCATGCAGCCGGGAAGTTCCGGCACGTCCACGACGTAGGCTTCATCTTCCACGCTCCACCAGATGATCATTTCGTAGCTGTTCGCCTTCATAACAATTTGTAGTTTGCTAAAATTTTTCTTACTTGTCGAACCTGATATGATTTGGCCTTCGAGCCTTCGCACTGAAGATTGATGCGTTCCATCACGCCGGTTTGGGTGAAAATATGGTGGCTGCCGGACACGCGCATCCGAAATCCTTTCGTCTGCAACAGATGGCAAAGCTCCTCAAACCGGATGTTGGCATCCGAATCCCCGCGCAAAATCTTATCGAGAGTTTTATTGGCGCTCATGGCTTGGTTTTGAAAGGCTCAACGCACAGCAGAATGTGAAATCAAAACTTGGAAATCAAATCTTGTTTCGCGCCGACTGGATTGAAACGGGCACCCGGCCGGTTCAACCCGCCCGGGTTGCCGCCGAGGGCTTCACCCA
>JAYVCM010000037.1:0-8267 GCA_043749955.1 Limisphaerales bacterium
GAATTGACGGCCGGTTCACCGCCCTTCGCCAGCGGGATGACAATCGTCACGCCCGGCCCGTGCTTGAGCATCCCGAGCAGCCAGACGGAAATCAGTCCGCCCTCTTCCGTCCACGGCTGCGTGCCGGCGTTGGCGAGGACATTTCGAGTTTGATAACCGACGACGCGAACCGGGTTCGGAACGGCGACCTTGAACGATTCAGCGATGGCGGCTTTTTCGAGAACCTTCACTTCGCGTTCAAGTCGCAGATTGAATTTTGTGCCGGCCTTGTTGACGAGCGTGGCAGATTTCTCGAACACGATTTGGGAAGCAGACGACGACTTCACTGCAAACGGTTCGGTATCCATCAACGCCGGCGTCTTCCAATCCTCGAAGGTGTAACTCTTGACTCCGGGTGGAAAAAACAGCGCGAACTGACCGCCTTCAGGCCCAAACCAGATTCTTTCCTCGCCGCCGAAAACGTAGATGTGTTTCTCCAATCCGCTGCGCTCGGATTCGGGCTGGATGCCTTTGGTGATCAATTCGTAATTCAACCAGCCGCAACTAAATCCCGCCGCACCGCCCGCCGAAGACGTCATCACGCGGCCCTGCCATTCGGGGACGACGGCGACTTGCGCATCCGATGAAGCGGACTTGAGCACATGGACTTTCACATGTTGCCGGAGGAAAGCGACGTCGTCGCCAAACGTGGCCGGGCCGCCCTGCGCTTTTGAATGCGAGTGCGGCGCAGGATTTCTGCAAGAGGTCATGAGCATGGCCATCGTCGCGATGGCCAAAGGAACAAGGAGCTTGGTCATATTTTTTTCTGTTGTCCGAAGGTTCAGACGAATTCGAGTTTGGCGCTGATGCTTTCAGTTTCCCGCACCGTGACTTCATTGGCGAGCGTCAACTCCACCCGTTGACCGGTTTGCACTGCGTTGACTGAAATATGTTTTGCACCGGCTGAAACTGTCGCGGTTTTCAACGTGACACCTGTCGGCAATTCCAGCGCCAAGGTTTTCAGCCGCAGACCGCCCCACTTCATTTCGAGGCGGTTCGTTTGCGCGCTGCCGGTCCGGCTCTGGCTGAACGTGCCCCAGCCTTCCGCCGCCGTGAACGGCGCTTTGAAATTCTCCGGCGTCAGACGCGGCGCAAACCCGATGCGCCCGTTTGGTCCGTGATATTCAAAACCGCACGCCGCGATAAACACGCCGTAGCTCGCCATGCTGCGCGCGTAGTGATCGCCACACTCCACTTCGTTCCACGGGTTACGCTTGCCGGCGTGATAGCGATCGTGAAGCGCGCGTTCGATCGCGAGGCCTTCGGTCACCAGGCCTTCCCACACCATGTGTCCCGCCACCTGATGTTCAAAGCCGTTCATGCACTCGTTGAAATATCCGGCAACCCCGTCCGACGGGCCTCCGCCTTTGGCTTTTGCATAATCCCAGTCCGCCTTCGGGAACGAGCACATCAACAAGCCCGCTTCACCCGCCATCGCATACCAGCGTCCTGGTTTGTTCACCGCACGATACGGCCCGACGTTCGGCGAAAAGTTGTAACGCCACAACGATTGCAAGGCCGCGCGCGTCTCCCCCTCCGGCAGCACGCGTCCAAGGCCGACTTGAAAAGCCCAGCTCTGGCCGAACACCTGGTCAATCTCGCAGCCGCTGCCCGAGTTGACCTTGTCCAGATGTTTCGCGTCGGGCAGGTTGATAAAATACTCGCCGTTGAAAAGCCGTGTCGTCATGTTCTTGCGACCCGCTTCCGCGATGGTGCGACATTCAGCAGCAAAAAAATCATCGGCCATTTCAGCGGCCATCGCTTCGACCGCGAGCAGACTGGCCACATACAATCCGCTCAACCACGCCACCGGCCCATACCACTCCGCGTCGAGCGTGTTGTGTTGCGCGCCTTCGAGAATGCCGTCGGCGTTGCCATCCTGGCCGATGAGCCATTGCATCGCTTGCTTGATGCTGGCGTAATTGCGCTTGAGAAAAGCGTTGTCCGGCGACACTTGATGATCGCGATAGGCGCGCAGAATCGTTCCCGCCTGACCGTCCACCGCGTGGCCGGCTTGGAACTCTCCGCGATGATCAATCATCCCGTCAGGTTTGAAACTGACGGCCGGATCAAAGTCGGCGCGTTCACGCAGCGAAATGTCGAGTTCGGGAAAGAGCCGACCCATCGCCTGCTCATATTGCCAGACGTGCGTGCAAGTTCCGGCACAACAGCCGACGCCTTCCCAGCCGTAGAACCGTCCGCTGGCAAAACGATACGCCGTGCTCGTGGCGAGGATGGAAACGTTCAGGTGCGTGCGATCCAGAAACCAGAACGGCAACGTCGAGTCATACCAGGTGTCGTGCCACAGCCGCGTCTGCCGTTCGAGCCGCGCGAGATTTTCCGTCACATGGCGCGCGACGGACGAGGCGGAATCAAAGCGGGTGGCATAATGGCGGCCCACTGCGCCCAGGCCATCGAGGGTCAGGTTCGGAAAATGCCACGTCAGCACAAACGTCACCGCCGCTGATTCGCCCGGCGCGAGCGACAACTTGGCGGCCAGCGCACCGATCAGCTTTTCATTCTCGGGCAACGACGCGCTCGCGAAATGGTCAGCTCGCAACTGAGCGAACGCCTCCTCCGTCGCCAGGCTGCTTGAAATTTGCGCGGAAGCCCGGACGTGGGGCTGCGCGGCCAGCAACACCAAACTCATGGTGCCGAAATCCGATTCCTTTTCGAGCGGCCCGGCGGCGATGCCGGAGCGATCACTGAACACGAAGTTATCCGCGCCGATATTGCCCCAACCGCCATCGGCGGCATCCACGATCTGGAGTTGCGCGGTCTTCCCCGACCACGGCCGCACGTCCCAAGTCACCGGTCCGAGACGATTGCTGTCCTTGCCAGTGGCGCTGCGAACCACCTTTCCCCCCACCAGCAGCTTCACGCACGTCACGTCTTTCTGCGCGCCACCACCGACGAGAAAATTGATGAAGTGGCGTTCGACGGTGAAGGGTTTGCTCGTGAGTTTTCCCGTCGCGCCATCGGTGGCTGCGCTCGCGTGACTGTTCACCGCGTGCAGGCCGTGCATGGCCAGGTCGCCCTGATAAGCGGGCACTTTGGATTTTTCGATCGGGCCGCTGCCGAACGCAGTGCCCTCAACCGTCCAGCCTTCGTAATTGTCGCGCTCGAAATCATCGAAGGTGATGTCCGCCCGGGCCGGGGCGCTCTGGCCTGCGCGACCCGGCGCGGCGCTGCACTCCAGCGCGATCGCGTGACCCCGCGCGACAATCCGGTTTTGCCGCAGCAGTTCCCGCGTCGCTCCGCTGCGGAGGCCGACGGCGTTCTCCAGCCAGCCGCCGAGTTCCGCCTCGACTTTTTCTGTGCCGGTGTTCTTGACCGTGAAACGCATCACCGTTGCGGGCAGCGATGAATCGTCCACCTTCAGCGGCGTGAACGGCGAAAATGCTTCGAGCGAAACCGTCACCGGCACGTCGGCGTCGCGATATTCCACAAAGCCGATGGGGTATTCGCCGATGAACGAGATGTCCTGCCAGCCGGTCCGGTCAAGCGGTCGCACCTGCGTTTTCCCGCCGTGGGTCACGCGCAAGGCGAATCCCTGTTCGAGCGGCGATGACGGCTTCGGCGGCTTGGAATAATGTCCGTCGCCCGTGCCCATGTGCTGATTAAAAATATCCCAGTGCCAGAGCTTGCCGTCGCCACCGAGATAAAGTTGACCGCACGCGATGCCGCCGATGGGCATGCCGATGGTTTTCAATTCCGCGCCGCGATACACCGTGTGTTCACCGCGCGCCGTCAGCGACTTCACCCACTCGGGGCTGAGTTTTTTATCCGCCGGCACGAGCTTGTCGAAATCCTCCCGCGTGAACGGCCCGGCCATGATGGGCAGCCGCGTGAACGTCAGTCCCGCCGCCACGAATGCGGAAGTTTTCAGAAAGCTGCGCCGGTTGAGCGCGAATTTTTCCGGAGCCGACATTGTTTCCTGAGCGGATGGTTTTTTCATGCGGTTTGCCTTTGGTGTTTCAGTTCAAGGTGTGGATGGTGTTGTGAATTTGCCGGTTGATCGGCGTGCCGTCTGCGCCGCGAATAGAGACCTTGATCTCCATGCACCAGGTCGGTTGTATCTCGGGGATTTCGAGCGCAACGGTTTTGCCGTCGGGCAACAGCCGCGCGCTTTTCAACTGGAGCGTTTTTTCGCCGGTGCGTGGCGAGCCGTAGTTTTCCGTTCGATGAAGTCCCCATGTGGTGACGGCGTAATTCTTCGGGTTCTCGGCCGTGGCGGAATCCAAGGCGTCGGTGAAGGTCAACTGCACGCCGTTGGTGGTGGCGTGAATTCCCAGCGGCAAGTAACCCGGCTTGCCCGTGTAACGAACGCGAAAGAAGCCGCCATCCGCCGTGCGGTTTCCGGCCCAGCCAAACAGCCCGCAGGTGTAGAGCTGGCCGTCTTGCGGGTTGAAACGCCCGCGCATGATGCCCGTGGGAAACAGCGGCAGCGGCAGCGCGACCACGCCGCCTTGCAGTTCCGCGCCCGCCGGCTCATACGGCACCAGAAAAATCTGGCCCGTGCCGTAGGACACATCGAGCAACGACCCTTGCAGCGCACCCCAAGCGCCGCTGGGAATCCGGACGATCTCCGCAGGCGAACGATCCATCTGCGGCACGATCCACACCATTGGCTGCTCCATCGCATCGTCCGCCCCGCTCTCGGGATGATCGTAGGCCCACATATAACCGTAGAATTTTCCCGGGCGCAGCCTTTCAATCCGGTTGCCCGGCGTCCAATGCCCCTCCTGATCGGTGACAATGCAGGTGCCGTCATCATCCACGCACAGGCCATTGATCGCGCGAAAACCGTGGGCCACGATTTCAGTTTTCAACCCATCGCGGCTGACTTTGAGCACCGTGCCGTGCTGCGGCACCACCGCCCGCTGACCGTGACGCGCGCATTTGGCGTAATAAAAATTCCCGGCCGCGTCCGTCTGCAAGCCGGTGGCGAATTCGTGGAAGTGTTCCGTAACCTGGTGGTCGTTGTTGAAATTCTCGATGAAATCAATCTCGCCGTCGCCGTTGTGGTCGTGCAAACGCGCGATCTGGTCGCGACAGCCGACGTAGATGACCTCGTCCACAATCTTCAAACCGAGCGGTTGAAACAATCCCGTCGCGATGCGCTGCCACGTCAGCTTTTCCAGCGTCGCGTTGATTCCTTGCACGAGCCACACGTCGCCGTTCCAGGTGCAGACGGCGGCGCTGTGACCATCCTTGAAAAAATCAAACCCGCTCAAGCGCATCCACGAGCGGCCCGGCATTTGATTTTCCGTCGGCACGGTGATCTCGTCCTCGGCGAACGCGCCGTCGTCGTTCCCCAATTTCCCCGAGGTCTCGATGGGCTGCGAGTGCGGCGATGATCCGTTCGTTCGTGAACTTAAATCCACGGCGGGCTGGGAGGTGACGGCAAATCCAAAAACCACGCCGGGATCAATCCCAGTTCCGGGATCGCCGAGAATAATTTTTATTTTCAACGGCGTGCTGGCCGCCGGAATTTGCAGCAGGTGCATCCCCTGCTCGCGGATGATTTTGGCCGGACTCTTGCCGACTAAAAACGTCGGCACGCTTTCCGGCGAGAGGCGCGCGAGCAGGTCGTGACTCGACTTGCCGACGTTCAGGGTGCGGGAAAAGACGGTGACCCGGCCGCTCGTTTCGATGCCCGCCATTTCCAGCACGTCCGCATCGCCGACCGTGCAGGCCACGATGACTTCGTCGCCGTTCCGATGGAGGCCGCGATAATGCGCCCACTCGCGCGGCAGCGGCCCGTAAGGTTTCTTGTCCGTCCCCAGCAGACGCGGGTCTTCAAAACTGCCGGTCGCCGGATTGGCCCAACCTGGCCCGACCGGATTGATGAATGATTTGTTGCCGACGATGCTCGCGTGCGTTTCATGCGCGCCATCAAAAGCAATCCCCTTCCAGTCAATAAACTTGTCTCCCGTCCAGCCCGCCGCCCAGCGCATCGTGTCCTGGTCAAACACCATCCACGCGCGTCCCCTGGAAATGCCGCCCGAACCTTTGTCCAACCGCACGGCAATTCCCTTGTAGGCGAAGTTGTTCGTGTCCACCTGATACGTCCAGAACAAGGCCGGCCCAAAATCCATCCGCAGATATTTCGGCCCGCGCTCATAATCAATCATCTCGGCGGTTTTTTGAAACACCGCGCCAGTGCCCTTCGGCAGCGTCGCCAGATACTCCGGTGTGACAGCGAAATACTGCTCCGGGTTGTGCTGCTTGAGAAACGCCTCGCGCAGGAAATGAACAACGTCGTAGCGCTGTTCGGGCGTCATCCACAACTGCGGCGGCATCTGGTTCGTGCCCTGCCCGATGATTTTGTAGAGGCTGAAGGGATCGCTGCCGTGCTTGAGAGTATCCTTCCAAAAAGCGCGGGATGTCGGCAGGCTGCCGGCTTTCTCCGGCGTGCCGTGACAGGTGATGCAGACTGCGGCGTAAAGTTTTTCGCCGCGCGCCAGACTCTGTGCATCCCATTTCTGAATGAGCGCCGCATGAGCCACGCCCACCTCGGTGTTTTGCGCCGGGGCCAGGAAGCCAGACCACACGAAAAAAGCCGGCGACAAAAATCGCAGCCATTGCTTGAGAGGCTGTTTGCAAAGTAGCGTCGGGCGTCTCGCCTGACGTAGAGGGCGGGAGTCTCGCCGCCCGGTAATGGCAACAGAATTTTCCTCACGCTCAGAAGATCCGCATCCCTCGCGCTCTTTACGCCCGTTCCGCCGGGCGAGACGCCCCGGCTCTACGGCAGGCGAGACGCCCGCCGCTACATTGTCCAGACAGGCTCCGAGGGTTGGAGAGTGCGGGTGTTGACGCATGGCAGCTTGTCGGGGCTTTAATGAAATTGCCACGCGTTTATTTTGCGGCCGGAGTCAAGCCGAGGTCGTCCGGCTTCACGCCTTTGCGAAAGCCATCGAAGCCATAGGCTGTGGGTTGGAAGTCGCCGACCAGTTGCACATCAGCTTTGGCCGGCACGTCCATGCCCAATCCCCAATACACGCCGTTCACGAGCAGACGGCGCAGGCTTTCGTCGCGCAAATCAGTGGCGGAACCCATCGTGGTGCAGAAGACTTTGTTGGTCCGGCCCGCTTCGTTCTTGTGAACGCGAGACCACGCGAGCGGTTGATGTGGAGTGTTCTTGGTCGGTTCGAGCGGCGAACCGGGCGTGGTTCCGGCGAGAATTTCGGCGCGCAAAAGAATCGTGGAATCCGGCTGCGGGTTCACCTGATAGCAGCCCGTGTCGGCGAAGATCGTGCCGACACCGCGCAACAGCGCTGCATCCCGGGCCGCCGGTTCGATGACGCCGCGCGTGGCTTCCTTGTGATTGGTGCCGAGATGTGCGACCCAGGTTTCGCCGAGCACCTGCCGGCCAAAACCGCCCGGCCAGACCTTGCTGTCGTGCGAGTAGCGGGCGAAAACGGAATGGGTCGGATTGGAATACTTGAACGCGTGCGTGCTGGTGCGCAGCGCGATGACCGGCTTGCCGGCGAGATACGCGTCCACGAAATGCTTCATCGTCCCGTCGGGATACTGGCGAAAGCGCAGCATCATGAAGATGGCGTCCGCGTGATCCAGGGCCTCGGCACCGGCAAGGCTGTTCGACGCGTTGGGATTGATCGTGCCGCCAAGCGGATCGAGCGAGAAGAGAACGGTGCATTTGAAGCCGTGGCGCACGGCAAGAATTCGCGCCATCTGCACGAGGCTTTCTTCAGAGCGATACTCCTCGTCGCCCGCCAGAAACACGATGTGCCTGCCCGCGCCCGGCCCGGTCTTGCCTTCGTAAACGACCGTGTCTGCGGCGTGCGCGTGGTTGGGTAGCAATGACAATGCGGCAACACTGGTGATGAGGAGGGAAGCGATGATCCTTTTCATGGCAGACACCGGGTTCATGCAAACAGGATGTTCGACCGCGCACCATACCTCAAACGGATTATGCCGGAATCCTCCCGCGTGAACGCGGAAGTTTTCAGGAAGCTGCGGCGACAGGGCGGCAGTTCGTTGGTGGAAAAAAGGTTCACGGTTTTTTAAGAACCCGCAACCGCTCGGTCAGCGCCGGGAGCTTTGGAAACGGCGCGTGTGGCTCGGCTTGATACCAATAGGCGACCGAGGCGATGTCGTCGGAGAGTTTCTTATACTTGCCGTCAGTCCCCCAGCCCAGCGCCTGAATCGTCACCCGCAAATTTTCATCGAAGTTGATCGGGTCCTGGATATGCCAGCGGTAA
>JAYVCM010000038.1:0-4441 GCA_043749955.1 Limisphaerales bacterium
GCGCTCTTTCAAAATCATTTCCTGCTCGCCACGTTTGGCGTCGAGCAGGTTTTTTTCCGCCGATTCCAAAACCCGCAGCAGGTCGCCGGCTTCGAGCAGGCGCGGGGCGGTGACGAAACTTGCGCCGGCGGCGTAAAGCATGGGAATGTCCGACAGCAGTTCGGCGTGGACGATGATTTTGCCGTGCGGGTTCAGTTCGCGAAGCTGGCGGAGGATTTTCAGATTGTTCGCGCCCTTCAAAACCATGTTCGGCAGCGAGCAGATGATGACTTCCGCGTGCGATACGCCGGCGTGATGCAGCACGTCGCGGGCGGTGATGTCGCCATAAACGGTGTAAATATTTCGTTGCCGCAATTTTTCGTGGACGACGGGATTGAAATCAATCACGAAGATTTCGGGGAGCAGATCGGAACGGCTGCGTTCGATTTCTGCGAGCAGGGAGCTGGCGGTCCACGAAAAACCGAGCAGGCAGATGCGGCGCGGCTTCGCATCCGAACGCTTGAGAAATGCGGTGTGGTCGAGGTCGTGCAAACCGATTTTGCGCAGCCACGGCGTGGTTTTGCGGAGCAGCGAATCGTTCCCCAGAATCCCGTAAGTCGAGCCGACGGCCAGGAAGGCGAAGGCGAACGCGCAGATGCCGATGACATCCGGCGAGACATCGCCGCTGGTCTTGCCCAGCGCGAGCAGCACGAGCGAGAGTTCGCTCATCTGGCAGAGGTTGATCGCGGGCAGCAGGCTGACGCGGTAGCCCTGCCGCATCGAATACAGGACCGGGAAAACGGTGAGGAGCCGCGTGACCACGAGGATGAGGCAGACAAACAACGTCCAGAGAATGTAGGTCACGGTCGGCATGGGGATGGACATGCCGAGGCCGACAAAAAAGAGCGTCACAAAAAAATCGCGCAGGCTCGTGACCTTGGCGGCGACATCGAGCGTGTAGGGAAACGTGCTCAGCATCACGCCGGCGATGAGCGCGCCCATCGCCGTGGAAAGCGCGAGATGGTCCGCGAAGCCGGCCATCGCAAAGCACCACGCCAGCGCGCCGACGAGGACGAGCTCCGGCAGGCGCGCGATGAATTTGAAAATTTTCGGCAGCACGAACCGGCTGGCCAGAAACGCGACGGCCACGAGCAGGATCACGTTGCCGATGGCCTTGATCATCACGCCGGCCTCGGGATGTTTCAGGTTCGGCTGGAGGGCGAGAAACAGGATCGTCGCGATGTCCTGCAGCACCAAAACGCCCAGCGTGATGCGGCCGGCGAGCGTTTCCAGTTCGCGTTTGTCGTAAAGGATCTTGACGATGATGACCGTGCTGCTCATCGCGGCGGCGACGGCCAGATAGAGGGCTTCGAGATTGTTTTTGGCCGGGCCAAAGAAGCCAAAGACCAGCCAGCCGAGAATCAAACAGCCAAGGATTTGCACGCCCGCCGTCAGCGTGATGACGCGACCGGCGCTCAACATTTTTTTCAGGTCAATCTCCAGCCCGATCATGAAGAGCAGCAGCGAGAGGCCGATTTCGGAGATGGTCTGGATGGATTCCGGGTTGGTGACCAGCCGGGAACCATGCGGGCCGATGGGCAGGCCGTTCGGGCCGACGGCGAAGCCCGCGACGAGATAGGCGAGCAGCAGCGGCTGCCGCGCCACCTGCGACGCCACCGCCACGACCCAGGCGGCGATGATGCAGATGGCGATGTCGGTGACAAGGCTGTGCTCCATGACGACGGAAAACTAAAGGGAACCGGCGGAAGAATAAACCACGAAATACACCAAACACACGAAAGACCCGCACAGTTTAACCAACGTGCGGAAGAAAAGCGGCAGAGGACTGCCGCAGTCCAAGACGCTGCGCGCGGCACGATCGTTCACTGAAGCGCGAAGCGTCTTGGACTGCTCCAGCCCTCTGGAGCTTTGTTAGGATCAACCCAGTGCATCCAACGACGACTGCGTGTGCGCGAGCTTGATTTTCCATTCGATCAGGCGCTGCTCGTGTTCCACCAAAACTGCCGGCGGAACTTTCGTGGTGAAGTTCGGGTTCGCCAGCTTCTGTTCAACCTTCACGATTTCGGCTTGGATTTTTTCGATCTCCTTCGTGAGCCGGACTTTTTCGGCGGCGACATCAATCAAGCCTTCGAGCGGCAGAAATAATTCGCCGAGCGGTGAGGCGACAACCGGTGTGCCTTTCGGCGGCTGGTAGGCGTCGTTCACTTCGAGTGATTCCGCATTGAGCAGGAGCTTGATGACTTCCGCGTCGTGCGGCGTCAAATGCTGCGCGGGTTTGAAAACGTATTTTACTTTTTTTGCGGCCTGGATGTTGCCAGCGCGGCGCAGATCGCGGCCATTGCGGACGAGTTCGTATTTCGTGTCCGTCATCTCGAGGTAGCAATCGTCGAGACCGTAGTGGCCTTTGAAATCGTCGTCGAACGGCAATGGCCACGGGGCGTTCATGATCGTCTTGCCGCCCTGATTGTCCGGCATGTCGGTCGCGAAACCCATGCCGTGCCAGAGTTCCTCCGTGATGAACGGCAGGAACGGATGAAACATGCGGACGGTGTGCGACAAAACGAAATCAATCACGGCCAGCGTGTTCGCCTTCTGCTTGGCGTCGGTGCCGAAGAACACGGCCTTGCTCGCCTCGACATACCAGTCGCAATACTCGTTCCAGAAAAATTTGTAGAGCGCGGCGGTGGCTTCGCTGAATTTATATTCGTTCAGCGCGATGGTGACTTCGCGGATGGCGGCGTCGAGCTTGAGCAGGATCCATTTGTCATCCGGCGTGAGCAGCGTGCGTTCGATTTCGCCCTGCACTTCATATTGTAGTGGCGCAGGCGTCTCGCCTGTGAGTTGCAAAGTGGAATCGTCCGAATCAGAAACACACAGGCGAGACGCCTGTGCCACTAGCTGCCGGAACCGACACGCGTTCCAGAGCTTGTTGCAGAAATTGCGGCCCAGCTCCACGTCCTTCTCGTCGAACAACACATCCTGGCCGAGCGGCGCGCTGCGCATGGTGCCGAAGCGGAGGGCGTCTGCGCCGTATTGGGCGATGAGCACGAGCGGGTCGGGCGAATTGCCGAGCGTCTTGGACATCTTGCGGCCCTGCTTGTCGCGGATGATGCCGGTGAAATAAACATTCTGGAACGGCATCGCATCCGGGAGCGCAAATTTCGCGTCGCCCATGAATTCGTAGCCGGCCATGATCATGCGCGCGACCCAGAAAAAAACGATGTCCGGCCCGGTGACGAGGTCGGTGGTCGGATAAAACTTCTTCAACGTCTCGGTCGGCTCCGGCCAGCCCATCGTGGCGAACGGCCACAGCCACGAGCTGAACCAGGTGTCGAGCACGTCGGGGTCTTGAATCCAACCCGGCCCGGGTTCTTCAATCTGGCAGCGGGTGAAGGTGGTGTCCGTGTTGACGTTTGTAAATAAATCGGCTATTAATACTTCAGCGCCCGATGTAGGCCGGGTCAGTTCGCTCGCAAGGGCAACTGGCGTCGGAGATTTACCGTCGGGCGTGTTTTTTTTGAAAAGCTGGTGGTCGTAAAGCTTCTGGCCGTCCGTGTGTTCCTTCACCGTGATTTTCACCTGAAATAATTCGCCACCAATGCGCGCCGCCGCGACAAAAAGATGAACCGCCTTGAAATGTTCATTCGGCGGCAAGTGATGCAGCGAGGCAACTTTGACGGCTGTGCGGATCAGTTCTGGCAACGCCACGACGGCCTTAATGTTGGCTGCACCTTGATGGGTGAAGGCGTGCTCCAAGCTGGCAGTGCGAACAACGAGGTTCCAGCCGGTTTCCGCATTTGGAAACGCGTGATTGAGCAGAGCGTGCTTGTCCGCAAATTCCCAGGCGGCAGCGCGCAATTGTTTAATGCCTGAACCTGTCAATTCGTGGCCGGAAAGTTCAATGATTGGAATCTGCTGGTTCACCTTGGCGCGGATTTCGGCATTATGCCACACCGGAATCCGATGTCCCCACCAAAGCTGGCGGCTGATGCACCAGTCCTGAATGTTCGTCAGCCAGTGGTCGTAAACCTTCGCCCACCGCTGCGGATGAAAACGCATCTTGGAGCGCCGGTCTCCGACCCGGCTCGTTTCATCTGTCTGCCCCAACGCGCCGGGTCGGAGACCGGCGCTCCGCTCCGAATCATCTTCCTGCTCCACGCACGCCTTGGATTGCTCCACGGCGGGATATTTCAAAAACCATTGCTCGCTCAAACGCGGTTCGATCGGCACGTCCGCGCGCTGGCTGAAACCGACGTTGTTCTCGTAAGGTTTTTCCTCCACGAGCACTTCGGCTTCGCGCAGTTTTTCCACGGCGATTTTCCGCGCCTTGAAACGATCCAAGCCACGCAGGTCCGCGCCCGCGAGGTCGTTCATGCTGCCGTCGGCGTTGATGACTTCGATGAGCGGCAGCTTGTGGCGCGTGCCGATGTCAAAGTCCGCC
>JAYVCM010000039.1:0-4092 GCA_043749955.1 Limisphaerales bacterium
CGGAAAAAATTCTGGCGCAAGTTCTCCCAACGTCTCCGGCAGTTTACCGTGCTTCAACTGAAACCGTTTCACCGCAATCGCGGCGACGATGACGCGCCGAGCGGCTTCAATTTTAATGGTCTTGCTGACGATGCTCCCGAGCCAGTTGCCGCCAAGCATGTCTCCGAAGTCCGGGATTTTGAGCGCGCGAAAAATGGCCGCGCCGACATTGGTCAGGCCAAGCGAGGAAAGCTTTGCCTGCATCGCGTCGTATGGCGGTTTCAAACACCGGCTGTTGGTCTCCATCGCGCGCAGCGTCTCCAGCACAATCTGGTCGGCCTGCATCAGATGCTGTTCCTCGGTGTAGCTCCACGACGCGCGCCAGAGCGCCTTGCCAGTGCCGTATTTCAGACTGTTGCCGAGTGCCTCAAGATCCCAGCTCCAACTAAAACTGCTCGGAGATGAACTGCCGCCGCCAAAACTGCCCATCATGCGGTCGAATTCCGCGCCGTCCGCGCGGGCTTTTTCCACCGAATCCTTGAGGAAGGCGCGTTCCGCCGCGCAGGCTTTTTCAGTCGAGTTGAGAAACTCCATCTGCTCCCAGTTCGTTTGCAGCCGGGCGAGCTGCGCGGCTGTCGCATTGGTGGCCTGCAACAATTCCCAGGTCGGACTTTCCGCGATGGCCACCATCGCGATGCGCACCAGATGGGAAATGACGAGCGGCTCGTCGTGATTTCCGCGCACCAGGGCCAGCATCGTGCAGAGGTTCGTCGCCGCCGCGCCCGTGTCGCCGTTATGCAAGTCCGAAACCGTCGCCGCCGAGAGCACCTGTGCCGTGCGCTTGAATTCCGCCAGATGCGGTATCGCCAGATAGGCGCCCTTTTTGTAGTCGAGCGCAAAATCCAGCTTGGGCCGGCTGAAAACTTCCTTCAACAATTCAATCGCCGGACGGTGCAACGCGACATCAGCGTCAAAATCTTCCCAGGAATTGGTCGTGTCGCCGCCGCCGCTGCCGCGATTGTCAAAGCCGCGCACTTCCGGCTGCAGCCACGCGGCCATCGCCTTGCCGGGTGCGACCATCTGCATGGCGTTCGGAGTCTGGTATCCACCGCTGATCGAACCGAACGCCATCTGCACCGCGTCCGCGCAGTTCTCCGCCGACGGCACCGGCGGCGGCACCACTTCGCTGATCTCCAGCTTCTCGCCGTGTTCGCGCAGAAATTTTTTGTAGGCCTCCACTTGGCTTTCCGGCTGCACGCGCATCGTCACGAAGGAAACGGCGCAGGACAATGCCATGAAAATTCCCAGGGCGATCAAAATTTTCCAGCGGGTTCTCATGGGCGAAGGGGCACGGCGCGGAAACTAGCACATCCGTTGGCGGACAGTAAATCTTGGATTTGCCGGGCGGGGGAAAAACGCGGAGGCGGAGAGGACGCGGGGTGGAAAAAAGCGGCGCTGAAGCAGCCGCAGTCCAAACGCTTCGCGAATGACAAGCGGCTTTGAAACTCGCGGAGCGTTTGGACTGCGGCTGCTTCAGCGCCGCTTTCTGAAACCAGTGACGACCATTCCGAAGCCAGCCAAAACGCAAACCAAAACCAATCCCCTCTTCTCCGCGACTCTTTGCGGCCTCTGCGTCTCTGCGTTTATTCTGCTGCTGCCCCGCTCACTTCGCCGCCGGGTCGGGGATGAAGATTTTTTTGCCAGTGATCAAAACGTCCGGGTTCATTTTCGGATTCGCCGCGATGATCTGCGCCTTCGTCACCTTCACGCCCTGGTCGCGATACGCCTTGACAATCAGGCCGAGCGAATCGCCCGCCTTCACCACATATTCATAACCCTTCTGCGGGCCGGCGGCGGCGGTGCCGGGATCATCGGTAGAATTTTTTGGCGGGGAAGTCTTGCGCGTCGGCGGGGCGGCCGCGCCGGCTTTGGCGAGCTTCTCGATCTCCTTCAAAATCAAATCGCGGTCGTCCTGCCGTTTTTGGTCAATCTCCTGCACCTGCCCGGCGAGCTTTTTCAAATCCTCGCGGCTGGCGCTGTCGTTGACCGGCGGCGTGCTGACCTTCTCGCGCAGTTCGCCGAGCTCCTTGGTCAGCGCGTCAATCTGCTTGCCCTGTTTGGCCTGCGCCTCAAGCAGGTCCTGGATCTGCCCGCTCAACTTGTCCAACTGCTGCTGCGTGGCGGTTTCCTGCCCGCGCACGGCGCCGACGGTGAAAGTGAACATCAGGAGCCAAAGCGAAATCTTTTTCATGCCCCGAAAATAAACGTCTGCCCGCTGGCGTCAAATTCAAATGTCGGGCACCGGGCGCGCGACGGCGGGACAAAATAAGGAAATCAGGCAGAAAAATGGCGGCAGAAAAATTGTTGAGAGTGGTGCAATGCGGCGCCGAAGAATCCCAAAGGGATTCCGACGCAAAGCCCAGGGTCGCGAGGAACGAGCCACCCTGGGTTAAACGTCGGGAGAAAACCCAACCCCAACGGGGTTGCGGCGTTTGGAAACGTCGCCGGGCCGCAACCGCCGTTGGGGTTGTTTCCATTTGGCGTGGCGTTCCCAAGGTAGCTCGTTCCTCGCATCCTTGGGCTGAAGGACGCAATCCCTTTGGGATTGAGCAAGGAGGCCGCTGCTCAAAAACGGAGATGCGCCATTTAGGTTTTTATTCCGGCGATAATCCTTGATAGAAATTCGCCAGTCCGCTTTCCTAAACCCATGATTCTAGCCGCAGATAAAAACGCCAGCCCTGCACTGCCTCGTGCATGTTCTGCGGCAGACCTACAATGTTAGCTGTCATTCACGCTTATGAAAAAGATCGCCGTATTCATCGTAGCAGTCGTAGTCATTATCGCATTTGCTATCCCGCGCTGGAAGCAGGCACAGAGAAACAGCAAGGCGGAGGCGTGGTTTGAAAAGGAGTATGGCTCATTCGGTAAGACTACCGGCGAGATTTTGAGTCACGACGGTAGCAACGAAGTGTCCAAGGTTTTGGGCGCACTTCAGTATCGCATCGGTCAGAAGGCCGACGCACACGGCGAGCGCAGCCTCACCGACACCGAGCGCAAGCTTCTCGCCGCAAACGAGGTTGGTGCCGAAGTGAACAATGGAGGTTTCGACCAGTATTTCTTCAATTCGTCAGGCGACAGTGCAGAGTCGGCATTGGCTGGACTCAAAGAGATGGGCGCCTCTGGTGCGGCGTCACTTTTGGATCGAGCAATGGCGGTCTTTCCGGGTGGCAAGCCGCCCGCAGACAGATTCAAGCGGCAGGACGCAATGGAGCAGATTGCAAGTCAGTCGAAGCCTGTTTGGGAAAAGTGTGACAGTGAATTTTACAAGCTGACGGAAAGCATCACCGACCTGTCACTCGCTTACGCAAAGAAGAACAAGGCAGAGATTGTTTTGCCATGACCATGACGGCTATCGAGATAGGCTGCAGCGAACCCGGCCATAGCGCTTCCGCCTTCGTCCGACTACGGCGCGACGAGCCGGTTGCAATCGAACGCCTTCGTGGGCCGCGTCACTTGAGCTTTGGCCGTTAACCCGCACGCCCGATGATCACTCGAAACCTCACACTCGCTTTTATTGCCCTGGCCCTCGCGGGCTGCACGACCTTCACCGCCTCGAAGCACGCCAGCAAATGGACGATCGAACTCGCATCGTCCGCCGCCTTGCCCGATGGCGCGTGCCGCATCTTCGACGAGGAGAACCGGCTCATGCTGGAAGGCGCCTTCGCGTCCGGCAAGATGGACGGCACCTGGACGCACTGGGGTTCGCAGGGAGGACGCTATGCCGAATGGTCTTATCGTCAGGGCGTGCGCAGCGGGCCGGTGCTGATGTGGTTCACGCCGTTTGCCCATCCGACTGCGCGCGGTTTCCTGAAGCTGGAAGGCGCGTTTCTCGACGGCCATTACGAGGCGACGGTCACACGCTATTATCCATCCCAGGCGCTGCAGTCCGTGCGCGTGTATGAGCGCGGGGTGCTCCAGAGCAGCCGCTACTGGTCGCCCAAAGGCGAGGAACAGCCGGCCGCCGCCGCCAGCAAGGAGGCCGCCGTGGAACTGAAAGTTGAGCTGACCTACCTCGCCACATTGGAGGACATGGTGGCGCAGTCGCTGGCGCAG